>JAZSQW010000047.1:0-5997 GCA_045538205.1 Candidatus Avigastranaerophilus sp.
TCAGCGTGTGCGTGAGAAACAATAACTTGAGGAAGTCTAGATGTTTCTTTTACATTAAGAACAAATACTCTGATTCTATTACCAGTTTTGTAGTATTCACCAGGAATTTGTTCTTTTTGAGGCATAATAGCATCTGTTTTACCTATATTTACTATTACGTTTCTATTTTCAACACGTTGAATAATACCTGTAGTTAAAGTACCTTTCTTTTCTAAGAATTCATCAAGAACTAATTTTCTTTCAGCTTCACGAATTCTTTGAGTAATAACTTGTTTAGCACTTTGAGCAGCAATTCTACCAAAGTTTTCAGGAGTTACTTCAATTTTAACTTCGTCTTCTAATTCAACTTCATCATCTAATTCTTTAGCATCTTCTAAAGAGATTTCAAAATCTTCGTCTTCTACATTTTCAACAACTAATTTTGTTCTGAATACGCCGATTTCACCAGATTGTTCATCTAAAATAGCTTCAACATTTGGAACTTCTTTTTGTTTAATTGTCTTTTTGTAAGCAGTAACCATAGCGTCGCATAATGAAGCAATGATAACTTCTTTAGAAATACCTTTTTCTCTTTCTAATTCTTCACAAGCTTCGAATAATGCTGTTCCGATTTTAATCATTTTCTTTCTCTCCTATATTTCACTTGAATATAATTTTGCTGATTGTATATTATCTGTTTTGATTAAAACATCTTTTTTATCTTTGTATGAATAAACAGTAAGTCCCTCATTTTCATCAAAATCAACTATTTTAACAACAAACTGTTTTTCCATTGATTCATCAATTGCATTACGCAATTTAATGTTAATATCTTTACCTCTAAAGATTAAATATTCTTTTGTTGATTTTATTTTTCTTTCAACTCCTGGAGAACTAACTTCTAAATAATATTTAAAAGGAATAAGCTCTTCTAAAAAGTCTGATAAACTTCTTGAAACATTCTCACAATCTTCAAGATTTACTTCACGTTCATTAGAATAAATAAATATTCTTAAAAACCATCTATGATTTTCTTTAACCAATTCCACTTCAACAGGAATCAAGCCAAAACGCATTAAGGTATTATCAATAAGCGGTTCAATTTTTTCCATTAATTCGCGCTTATTAACATATTCAAAAGGAGCATTATTATTTGATTGAGATTTATAATGTTTATCTCTTTTCAAACTATACCTCACTTTCTAACAATCCTTAGTAAATAAAAAAGAAACGGGGCTCCGTTTCTCTAATCAACATAATATTATAATAACACATTTTTAAAATTTTAAAAGTAAAGATTTATTTCAAAATAAAAAAACTTTTTAGTTTTTAGCAATTTTTGTTTAAAAAAATTCCTTTATATATAAAAAAGGGCATACGATGGATATTCAAAATCAAGTAACAAAAACAAATTTTTCACCTATTTTCCAAACATTTGAAAGAAAAGAAAACAATAATGTTAATTTAAATACACCAAACGATTCTGTTAATTTATATGATATGTCTTATGATATGCAGTTAACAAAAACATATTTACATGGTGGGCATATATTCAATGGAAGTATAAATGGAAAAAATGCAGAAATAAAATTAGTATATATTACAGATGAAAATATAGAATTAGAAAACAACATCGGCAATAAAAAAATAGTATTATCTGGCAAAGAAAATGGCAAAAAAAACACGGGTACTTGTAACGAAAAAACCTTTGATATAGATGTTGAATTTTATGATAGAAAGAAACTTGTTGTCAAAAAAATGACAGGGAACATCAATGGTGAACCAATTGAAATAGATTTTTCAAAACGACCTGATATTCCAAAAGATAGTGATACAAGAGATATAATAAACACAATTTTATTCACTAACGGAAATATGCCATTTACGATAAATGGCAAAATTGTAAAACTAGTGATGGATGAAAACTATAAAGAAATAGTAAAATACAAAGAAGAACAAAAACAAGCTAAGCTTGACAAATATATATTGCCTTCAATAACAGCAATCGGTGGTGCTTTTTTAGGTATTTGTTCCAACTTAATTACAAACACTATTGAAAAAGGAGAAGGAAAGAAAGCACTTAAAACCGTCAATTTTAAAAAAATATTCAATAAAGAAAACATTAAAAACTTATTCAAAAAAATTAATTTAAAAGAAATAGAAAAACTAATAAAAAAATTACCAAAAGTGAAAATAAAATAAGCTTATAATGAAACTTAGCTGAAAATATTGTATAATATATAAAAAGAGGACTTATAATGAAATCAGCTAAAGAATTATCAACAGAAGCAAAAATAAAAGACAGATTAAAAGATTATCCTACTTGCTTGCACTTAGTAAGATATCTATTTGAAGATGTTGAATTACAAGAAATGCAAGATTATGCAAATACTGTTTCAATAAAACGTTTAGGTTTTAATGATCACGGTCCTGTTCATATGCGTCAAGTTGCAAACAATGCTATTAAAATGCTTAAAATTATGAACAGAGCTGGCATAAAAACCTCTTTAGAATTAGAAGAAATAGGAACATTTGAAGATAGCTTATGTGGTGTTGTATTAGCTGGTTTAATGCACGATTTAGGTATGATGATAGGCAGACAAGGACATGAGGAAATGTCTGTTATGCTTGCGCTTCCTTTAATCGACAGAACATTAATGAGTTTATTTCCAAACGACATTCATAAAAGAGTTATTATTAAATCAATAGCCATTGAAGCTATTAGTGGACATATGTCATCAAGAAGAATTCACTCACTTGAAGCAGGAATGCTATTAATTGCAGATGGTTGCGATATGACAAAAGGTAGAGCAAGAATACCGATGGCATTAAACAAAACCCCTCAAGCAGGTGATATTCATAAATATAGTGCTTTTGCTATAACTCACGTTGGCATTCATGCCGGAAGCGAAAAACCTATAAGAATAGATGTTGAAATGTCATCAGAAGTAGGTTTCTTCCAAGTTGAAGAAGTGCTTCTAACTAAGGTTCAAGCAAGTACAGCAAAACACTTAATTGAATTATATGCTGGTGTTACAGGTCAAGAAAAGAAAAGATATTTATAATACTTTTTTGCTTTCAAAATCAATTAATTCAATCATCTTTTCACAAAGCTCATTAAAGCGATTTTTGTCGTGCATATAATTATAACCAAGCACAACTTCTAATGAAGTTGCCGTAGAATGTAGTGCTTTATCTATTCTTCTTGCAGTAGAGGTTGGTATATTTCTTGCACGTCTTGCCAAATCAACTTCTTTTTCAGAAAAGAAAGGAGTTAATTTTTCCAAAAGTTCAGTTTGAAACCCTGCATTAACGTATCCAACAGTTAACTTATGTAATCTATTTAAATTAGAAGTTAACAAAATAGTATGTTCACGAATAAAAACCTCATAAACAGCATCACCAATATGTGCATAATTTTTTATATTTAGTTCTTGCAAATCAAACTCCAATTTTTACAATTATTATACTAAAAAAACTAATACTATATTTGTAACATAAAAATTACAAATTGAATAATATTAATTTTTTTGGGCACTTAAATAATATAAGTACATGAAAAAAACCATTCAATAATAAAAATGATTAGGAAAAAGAAGAAAGGTTTCACGCTTGCTGAAGTTTTAATTACACTTGTAGTTGTAGGGATAATAGCTTCAATTACCATTATGATAATTAATTCTAATGTAAGAAAAGCTGAAATCGAAACAAAACTAAAAAGGAACGTGAGTATTCTAAACTCTGCATTATATAGGGCCACAGCAGACTATGGTCCGTCTTATACATGGCGCGAAACAGGAACAGAAGCTTTTAATAATAAATACTTAATTCCAAATTTAATTACATTAAAACCACCAACTAAAAAAACCCTGCAAGAATTAGGCTATAAAGGAACAATAAAAGATCCTAATGGTAATATTTACCAATATAATAACAGAAACGAAAAAAAGATTTTTTTAAACGATGGAACTATTATTTTACATACAATAAATGTAGTACCGTCTATGGAAATAAAACAACACATTAGCGTAACTTACGTAATAGATATCAATGGGCCAAAAGGGCCAAATGTAATGGGACGAGATGTTTTTATTTTAGAAGTTGATTTATTAGAAACATCTCCATACGTTAAAATGTATGGAATGAATGGCGTTAATATTATAGAAGATGAAAATGGTGGATATAGACTTGAAAGAGTAGAATATCCAAAATCACAAATAATTACTGTATGTAAAAATCAAGGAAACTATTGTGGTGCACTAATTCAAAAAAACAGTTGGAAAGTACCACAAGATTACCCAATAAAAATATAAATTTTTGACTTAAAACCAAAAATAAACGAAAATAAATACAGGTTAGTAGATAGTAAAAAGAGAATATAAATGAAAAATAAAAAAGGCTTTACTTTACCAGAAATTTTAATAGCACTTACGGTAATTGGAATAATTGCAGCAATTACAATTAATATAATTAATACAAATGTAAAGAAAGCAGAAGTTGAAGCAAAACTTAAAAAGACAGTTAGTATTCTAAATAGCGCAATGTACAGGGCAACACTTGACTACGGTCCTGCTGATCAATGGCCAGAACTAAAAACAAATTCAAACTATGAAATAGTTACAAAAAAATATATCGCTCCTTATATATCTACACTAAAACCACTGCAAACGATTTCCTTAAAAGAATTAGGATATAAAGAAAGAATTAAAACACCAAAAGGGGGCTCCTTTACGATTGCTGGTGGTAATTTAGAAACAACAAAATATCCACGTATCATTTTAAATGACGGAACTATACTTTTAAGAGCTTATACAGCAAACAATCAATTTTCATACATTATAGATATAAATGGAATGCAAGGACCAAACGTATCAGGTAGAGACGTATTCCAAGTTGCAATTGACAAAACAGCAAGCATTCCTTTTGTAAGAATGCTTGCACCAAAAGTATCTCAAAGAGATCCTGTAACAGGCGAATATACGTATAAAGATAATACAAACGAAATAGCATTAAACAATATAAAAAACAATGCTTGTAGAAATAGTGGTAATTATTGTGGCTATTTAATAGAACGAAACGGATACAAAATCCCAAACGATTATCCTATAAGAATATAAATTTTTTGACTTAAAAACAAAAATAAACGAAAATAAATACAGGTTAGTAGATAGTAAAAAGAGAATATAAATGAAAAATAAAAAAGGTTTTACTTTAGCAGAAGTTTTAATTGTGCTTGCCGTAATTGGTATTATTGCAGCAATAACAATTAATATAATTAATACAAATATTAGAGAAGCCGAAGTCGAGGCAAAACTTAAAAAAACAGTAGCTGTACTAAATGGGGCGATTAGAAAAGCAACTATTGATCACGGAGCATCTTACAGCTGGGCAGAAATGAGAAACCCAAATAACTTAGACCAAAATGTATTCGGCGTACTTAATAAATATATAGCTCCATATATTATGACGTTAAAACCAATGGAAGAACTTACATTAAAAGAATTAGGATACTCTCAAAATATAAAAAATCCAAATGGTGGAAATTTTACTTTAGCTGGCACAATCACATCTAAAAGACCAAGAATTTTTTTAAATGATGGAACAATTCTTCTTAATATCCAATATTATGCATATTCTTATACAATGGTTGTTGACATAAACGGAAGAAAAGGACCAAATGTTGCTGGTAGAGACGTTTTTGTACTTGGAGTAGACACAACAAAAGAAGTTCCTTATGTAAAAATGCTTCAAAACCAAAGATACTCAAGTAATGATCCAATAACTGGCGAAAAAGTATATACACAAGCACCAAGAGATTCTTTAATTTCTTCTTGCAAACTGAATGGCGCATATTGTGGACAAATGATTGAAATGAACAGTTGGAAAATTCCAAGCGATTATCCTGTAAAAATATAGAAAGAGATTTATATGAAAAATAAAAAAGGTTTTACTTTAGCAGAAGTTTTAATTGTGCTTGCCGTAATTGGTATTATTGCAGCAATAACAATTAATATAATT
>JAZSQW010000168.1:0-3450 GCA_045538205.1 Candidatus Avigastranaerophilus sp.
TTTATCTAAAGTTTTAGGTGAAGATGTTATGTTTATTCCAGACGTAGCAGATGCTGAAAAAATGGTTGCTGAATTAAAAGATGGTCAAGTAGCTTTATTAGAAAATATTAGATATTACAAAGCTGAAGAAGCAAAAGATGATGATATGACATTTGCTAACGAATTAGCTAAATTAGGTGATTTTTATGTAAATGACGCATTTGGTGCAGCTCACAGAAATCACACTTCTACAGCTAAATTAGCTAAAGTTTTAAAACCAGCTGTTTCTGGTTTATTAATGGAAAAAGAATTAAGATGTTTATCACAAGCTTTAGATAACCCAACAAGACCATTTACAGCTGTTGTTGGTGGTGCTAAAGTTTCTTCTAAAATTGGTGTTTTAGAAAACTTAATTGATAAAGTTGATAATTTAATTATCGGTGGTGGTATGGCTTATACTTTCGTTAAAGCTAACGGTGGTAAAATTGGTTGCTCTATTTGTGAAGACGATCAATTAGAAGTTGCAAAAGCTATTGAAGCTAAAGCTGCTGCTAAAGGTGTTAAATTAGTTATGGCTACTGATGTTTTAGTTACTGATGATTTTTCTGGTAATGGAACAAACAAATTTGTAGCTATTAATGAAATTCCAGATGGTTTTGAAGGTGTAGATGCTGGTGAAGAATCAAGAAAAGCATTTGCTGAAGTATTAAAATCTTCAAAAACAATCTTAATGAATGGACCTGTTGGTGCATTTGAAAATCCTAAATTTGCAGAAGGTACAAAAGCTGTATTAGCTGCAATTGTAGAAGCTACAAAAAATGGTGCAGTATCTGTTATCGGTGGTGGTGACTCTGTATCAGCTGCTAAAAAATTCTGCAAAGCTGAAGATTTCACACACGTTTCAACAGGTGGTGGCGCTTCTTTAGAATTTATCGAAGGTAAAGTTCTTCCTGGCGTAGCTGCTTTAGATGATAAATAATTAATTTAAATTATATTTTAAAAAGAGAAGATGAAAGTCTTCTCTTTTTTATTTAAGAATATTGTTTTTAGTGGAAAATAAATTATATTGTCATGCTGAACTTGTTTCAGCATCTTACCAATTAGGAATTTATGACCAGTTTAATGACAAATCTTTAAAATCAGGATTATTTTCTTTTATCAAATTTATCTTCCATTGTCTATGCCAACGTTTTAATTGTTTTTCTCTATTTATTGCCGTTTCAACAGAATCAGTTAATTCATAATAAACTAATTTATCAAGATTATATTTCTCTGTAAAACCTTTAAATATTTTGTTTTTGTGTTCCCAAACTCTTTTTTGTAGATTATTAGTAACACCTATGTACAAAGATGTTTCAGAATAATTTGTCATTATATATACTGCATAATTTTTATCCATAAATTAATTATATCACTTGTTAGCTGGTAAGATGCTGAAACAAGTTCAGCATGACAGAGTAGTTAATATTAAAAATAGGTAGCATATTTTATTTATATTAAGATTTTTCGATTTTATTCTTTTGTTTAAGAATATTGTTTTAATTAGTTAAAATATGCTAAAATATTTCTCATAAGTATTATTTAGTGATTGTAAGGGAATCGTGTATGAATATTTTAAATATATTATTTGGTAAGCAATATAGTGTTTTAACTTATTTACCAGAAGCTGTTTTAGTTATTGTTGAAACAGGTAAAATATTCTATGCAAATAAAAAAGCTTTTAAATTGTTTGAAACAAATAAATTAAGTGGAAAAAATATTAATGATTTCTTTTTAACTAATTCTGATAATATTATTAGAAATAGTGATGAAGAAATTAAACAAATTTTAAAAATTGTTTCTGCAGAACAAAATACTAAAATTACTGACGTTAAAGTAGTTGATGTTTCTTCTAAAAAGAAAAAAAGATATATTCTTACAATTATTGATAATACTCAAGATCATTCACTTTTAGATCAATTAATTACAGAAAGACAAGAACAAAAGATTTTAAATCATACAAAAAATGTTCTATTAACAAAAATGTCTAATTATTTATGTTCACCATTGCATTCTATTGTTGGTTTTTCTCAAGCTATGCTTGAAGGTTTGAGTGGTGAAATAAATGATAAACAAACAAAATATTTGCAAATTATGAATAGTAATTCTGCTGAAATTTTATTGTTTATGGAAAAATTAATTGAATTAACTCAAATAGAATCTGATTTATATAAATTAGATTATACAAATTTTGATGCAAATGCTCTTTTAGGTATTGTTAATACCGAAATAAGTGCAAAATTAAAAGGTAGAGATATTACTATTAATACTTATAATAATGATTTAATTAAACAAAATTGTTATTCTGATAAAAATGTTGTAAAAATGATTATGACAAATTTACTTGAACACGCAATTTCTACAATAGATACAGGTGCTATTAATATTAACTTATCTAATCCAATTCCAGAATTTTTACTTTCTAAAGGTTTTGAAGTTGGTAATGAAGTAAATGAAAAATCTTATTTAATGTTCGAAGTTGCATTAAAAGGTGTTGATGCAACTGCTTATAGTAGTAGTGATATTTTTGATCCTTATGTTCAAGTAGAAAAAAATTCTAAGAAATTTTTACTTCAAAGTATTTTATTGGGAAGTGCTAAAAAATATATTAATAAATTAAAAGGTGAAATTTGGGTTAATAATCAATATGCTAATCAAGTTTCATTTGTATTTATAATTCCTATTGAAAAATCATTATCAGCTGAAAATTAGGCAAAATAAATGGCTCAAGTTGAATTAAAAAATATATCTAAAATTTATGATAAAAAAACTATTATTAATGATGTTAGTTTAACTATTAAAGATAAAGAATTTCTTGTATTAGTTGGTTCATCAGGTTGTGGAAAATCTACAATTTTAAGAATGATAGCTGGCTTAGAAGATATTACAGCTGGTGAAATTTTTATAGATGGTAAATGTGTAAATAATGTTCAGCCAAAAGATAGAGATATAGCTTTTGTTTTTCAAAATTATGCGCTATATCCTCATATGAGTGTTTATGAAAATATAGCATTCCCTTTAAAAATGCGTAAAATGAGCAAAAAAGATATTGATGTAAAAGTAAAAGAAGCTGCAGAAATTCTTGATTTAACTGAATTATTAAATCGTAAACCAAAACAATTATCAGGTGGTCAACGTCAAAGAGTTGCGTTAGGTAGAGCTATTGTTCGTAATCCTAAAGTGTTTTTGATGGATGAACCATTATCAAACCTTGATGCAAAATTAAGAGTTCAAATGCGTGCTGAAATTAAAAAATTGCATCAAAAATTGCAAACAACTTTTATATATGTAACTCATGATCAAACTGAAGCATTAACTATGGGTGATAGAATTGCTGTTATTGATAGTGGAATTATTCAACAAATAGGCACTCCTATTGATGTTTACAATAATCCTGATAATAAGTTTGTTGGTGGGTTTTTAGGTTCACCT
>JAZSQW010000190.1:0-1930 GCA_045538205.1 Candidatus Avigastranaerophilus sp.
TGAAAAAAGCAGAAGGCGTATTAAACGGTCATTTTTGTTTGACTTCAGGTTTGCATTCAAATATTTATTTTCAATGTGCTAAATTATACCAATATCCTGAAATTACGGAAGAATTAGGTAAAAGATTAGCAAAGGCTTTGAAAGATGTTGAGTTTGATACTATTGTTGCTCCTGCTATCGGTGCAATGATTATTGGTTATGAAACAGCAAAACAGTCTAAAAAACGCAATCTTTTTGTTGAAAGAAAAGATGGTGAAATGCAATTAAGACGTGGTTATACTCTTAAAAAAGGTGAAAGAGTTGTTATTATTGAAGACGTTATTACAACTGCAAGAACAATAAAAGAAACAATGGCTGCTATTAAAGAATTTGAGCCTGAAGTAGTTGCTGTTGGTTGTATTGTAGATAGAACAAAAGGTCAAACAGATTATAATATTAAATCTTTATTGCAAATTGATCCTGTTGTGTATGAGCCTGATAACTGTCCATTATGTAAAGAGGGTATTCCTCTTGTAAAACCTGGTAGCAGAGAAGAAAAGAAAGCAACTGTGTAATGGAACATTTACTAAATATTCAAAATCTTTCAAAAGAAGAAATTTTAAATATTATCAATGATGCAAAAGCTTTTAAAAATGGTGAAAAGAAGTCAGAAGTTGAAGGCAAAGCAATCACCTTAATGTTTTGCGAAAACTCTACAAGAACTCGTTGTAGTTTTGAAATGGCAGGCTTGAATTTAGGTTTAAAAGTAATCAATTTTGATACTGCTCATTCTTCTTTTTCAAAAGGTGAAAGCTTAAAAGATACAGTTGAAAATCTTTATGCTATTGGTATTCAAGCAATTGTTTTAAGACATTCAACTACAAAAATCATTGATGAAACTTTGAAGGTTTTGAAATATCCAATGAAGTTTATAAACGCAGGTGATGGAACACACGCTCACCCAACTCAAGCTCTTTTAGATTTTTATACTATGCTTGAAGAATTAGGCACTGTTGAAAATAAAAAAATAGCTATTGTTGGTGATATTACTCATAGCAGAGTTGCAAAATCAAATATTCAGTTGTTATCAAAATTTGGTGTGGATATTCATTTGTGCGCACCTGACTGTATGCAATTAAAAGAAGATTTAGGTGTAAAAAATATACATTTTCACTCAAACTTAAAAGAAGCAATTAAAGATGCTGATATTGTTATGGCTTTAAGAGTTCAGAAAGAAAGACACGCTGATGAATTTAAAAAATTATCTATAAATTATGAACAAGATTATAGAATAAGCTCTGAACTTTTAGACACTTATGCAAACAAAGATGTTCTTTTAATGCATCCAGGACCTGTTAATAGAGATGTTGAATTAACATCAGAATTAATAGATTCAAAGCGTGGGGAAACCATTTTAAAACAAGCTCACAATGGGGTTTTTGTTAGAATGGCAATCTTAAACAGTATTTTGAAAGGAAATGATTAAAAGTGATTTTCAAAAATGCAATAGTAATTAATCCAAAAGAAAATACACAAAAACCTTGCGATATTAAGGTTGAAAATGGAATTATTGTTCAAGTAGAAGAAAACATTATTCCAATTTCAACTGATGAAGTTATTGATTTAACAGGTAAATATATTTCGCCAGGTTTAGTGGAAATTCATTGTCATTTAAGAGAACCAGGCTTTGAAGATAAAGAAACTATTGAAACAGGTATAAATTCTGCTATAAATGGTGGTTATACTGCAATTTGCCCTATGGCGAATACAAACCCTATTGTTGATGATGCAGAAACTTTATTATTTACAATAAATAAAGCTAAACAGGCTAAGAATATCGGTTTTTATCCTATTTGTGCAGTTAGTGAAGATTTTAAAGAAGAAAAAATCGTTGATGTAAAAGAGTTGATTAAAAATGGTGCTATTGCTTTTTCAAATGACGGAAAACCAA
>JAZSQW010000044.1:0-12527 GCA_045538205.1 Candidatus Avigastranaerophilus sp.
TAACCATATAAAAGAAAATGACAAAAAATATATGGCAAAACTATGCCCACATTATAAAAAATACTATAATAATAAAAGGAAAATAAAAGAACCTACAATTCTACAAAATATTTTTTCCGTAAGAAACGAAGGATATAACAATATAAAATATCATAAAGTAATAACTTTTTTAGGTCTAAAATTTAAACTAAGAAATAATATCGAAAATAAGAAGCAAATTGGAGGAGCAAATAAATGAAACTAACAATAATAGGAACAGGATATGTAGGATTAGTTGCTGGCGCTTGTTTTGCAGATATGGGGAATGACGTAATCTGCATAGATAAAGATGAAAATAAAATATCCCAATTAAAACAAGGAATTGTTCCTATTTATGAACCAGGTCTTGAAGAAATTATCAAATCAAATGTAATAGAAAAGCGCCTTGAATTTTCTTCTGATATAGACACAGCGATAAAAAAATCTGATGTTTGTTTTATTGCCGTTGGAACCCCACAAGGTGAAGATGGATCTTGTGATTTACAATATGTTTTAAATGTTGCAGAACAAATTGCTAAATCAATGAATGGTTATAAAGTTATTGTAGACAAATCAACAGTACCTGTTGGCACAGCAGAAAAAATAACAGAATTAATAAAGAAATATACAACATATTCTTTTGATGTTGTTTCTAATCCAGAATTTTTAAAACAAGGAAATGCAGTCGAAGATTTTCTACACCCAGACAGAGTTGTTATAGGCTCAAACAATGAAAAAGCAACAAATATAATGCAAGAAATATATGCTCCGTTCTTTCGCACTGGAAATCGAATGGTTGTTATGGATGTAAAATCAGCCGAAATGACAAAATACGCAGCAAATGCATTTTTAGCAACTAAAATTTCATTTATGAACGAAATAGCGAATTTATGCGAAAAAGTTGGAGCAGATGCAGAAATGGTTCGAATTGGCATTTCTACTGACTCAAGAATTGGTAATAAATTCTTATTTCCAGGTCTTGGATATGGAGGAAGCTGTTTTCCAAAAGACGTAAAAGCACTGATAAAAACAGGATCAGAAAACAATTGTGAAATGAGCATAATAAAAGCAGCTGATGAAACAAATAAAAAACAACGATTAAATTTTATAGAAAAAATAACAAATCATTTTGGAGAAAACTTAAACGGAAAAACTTTTGCAGTTTGGGGATTAGCATTCAAACCAAAAACTGATGATATGAGGGAAGCACCTGCAATTACAATTATAAAAGCGCTTTTAGATAAAGGGGCAAAAATCAAAGCATATGATCCTAAAGCATTTAAAGCAGCTGAATTTATTTTTAAAGATAAAATAGAATATTCAAAGAATGCTTACGAAGCTACAAAAAATACAGATGCGCTTCTTCTTTTTACGGAATGGAACGAATTTAGACGTCCTGATTTCGAAGTACTAAAAAATTCAATGAAACAGACAATTATTTTTGACGGAAGAAATCAGTACGATACAAAGAAACTAAAAGAAAAAGGGTTTAAATACTACTGCATAGGAAAAAAATAAAATGAAATTTTTAAACGCAATAAAAGAAAATAGATTCTATATAAATTACAGTAGAATGTGGCCATATGTTAAACCAATATGGTTTAGAGCATTGTTCTCACTTTTAATTTGTGTTCCAATTGGAGCTTTAGACGCTGTTATCGCACTTGCACTAAAGCCTTATATGGACTTAGTAATGGTTGAAAAAACAATGAGTTCACCTTGGTACATACCCCTTGGTATTGTTGCTTTTACTTCAGTTCAAGGTTCTTTAAAATACATTTCAGCCTACCTTGCAACTTGGGTAGGAACAAAAATATCAAACGCATTAAAATTTGATTTATTTAAAAAATTACTTACCTACGAAACAAGTTTTTATGACAGAAGAAAATCTGGCGATGTAATTTTTCAATTTAATAACATGGCAGATGCTGCTTGTTCTGGCTTATTAGATAACTTATCAGTATTTATTCAAAGAATATTTTCATCATTATCATTAATTTGCGTATTATTCTATAACTCTTGGCAATTAGCCACAATGGCAGTAATTGTTTTAGGTTGTGCTTTTGCACCAGTTGCAAGAATTCAACAAAGAATAAAAAGTGTATTAGATAAAACAGTAATTGCAGATTCTGAAATTTTAACAAAATACAACGAAGTATTTACAGGTAATAAAACTATCACATCATACAACTTACAAAATCACGAAATTAATAAATTTGATTGGATATTGAAAAATATTTTCAACCTAAGAATAAAAATGGTACAAAGAACACAATGGCTATCACCATTAATGCACGTTATTGTATCCGTTGGTATAGCAGGAGCAATTGGGTATGGTTCGCACTTAATAGTAACAAATCAAATTACAGCTGGTAATTTCGTGTCATTTATTACTGCATTAATTTTACTATACACACCAATAAAAAGTCTTGGCAACAACCTAAACCAAGTACAATTCTCTTTCTATGCAATAGAAATGGTATTTAAGAACTTAAATGGTGAACCAACTATCAAAGATAGTGAAAATGCAGTAGAAATGAACAGAGAACACTCAAAAATAACATTTGAGAACGTTAATTTTGAATATATACCAAATGTACCTGTTTTAAAGAACATCAACCTTGAAGTAAACAAAGGTGAAACAATTGCTTTTGTAGGCAACTCTGGCGGAGGTAAAACAACTGCAGTAAACTTATTACCAAGATTTTATGATACAAAAGAAGGTTCTATCAAAATAGATGGAATAGACATAAAAGACTTTACATTGCACTCATTAAGACAAAATATTGCAGTTGTATTCCAAGATAATTTCTTATTTACTGGAACAATTAGAGAAAATATTATGTTAGGAAATGAAAACGCAACGGAAGAAGAGCTAAAAAAAGCAATAGAAATAGCATACTTAGACGAATTCATTGCAGAACTAAAAGACGGCGTTGATACTCAAATAGGAGAAAGAGGTATTTTATTATCTGGCGGTCAAAAACAACGCGTAGCGATTGCAAGAGCCTTCTTAAAAAATGCACCTATACTAATTTTAGATGAAGCTACTTCAGCTTTAGATAATAAGGCAGAAGCAATTGTTCAAAGAGCTATAGATAATTTAATGCAAGATAAAACAGTTTTTGTAATAGCTCATAGATTATCAACAATTCAAAATGCTGATAGAATTGCAGTTATAAACCAAGGTGAATTAGTTGAGCTTGGTAATCACGACAAACTTATGCAAATAGAAAATGGTCAATACAGAACACTATACGAAATGCAATTTAAGAAACAAGAAGTTTCAACATAATAAAAAAGCACCTTATAAAAGGTGCTTTTTAAATTTATTTATCATTAACATTGCCTTGATAAGTCAAATAAACACCTTTTAAATCAATCATATCAGGTGTATTCAATGCATTATTAACAGTGTTTGCAAGATTATTACAATTTAAATAAGAAGATAACTGCTCTTTAAGTTTTTTAGGAGGTGTAAATTTATAATAATATTTTGGTGATGTTGCAGAGTGTCCAGAAAAATAATATTTATCACCATTTGCTAAAGAAATCATTCCTTCTTCTTTTAACCTTAAATCATATCCATGTTCAAAATATTCACTTAATGCTGGTTGTCGTTCTACAAATTTACCATCTTCAAAAACAGTAATAACTTCATTAAATTTCAATTTTTTAGGCAAATCAAATCTATCAAAATCCTCAACTTTTGATGATTTTGTCTCTATATGAGTAATTTGACTTGGATTAATTACCATATTATTTGAAAATTGTAACAAGCCTTTAAAACTACTTTTATACGTATTATTTATTGAATTTACTCTCATACTCTCTCCTTATTGTTATATGAGTACAAACCTTCTAAAATATTTTTTTGCTATTTTAAAAAATAAAATTCACACAAAAAACGCCCAATTAATTATTGAGCGTTTTATATTTAAATTTCTTTTTTTATTAAACTTCAATTTTTCCAGCATCTGAAGTTTTATTATAAATCCAAGAAATAACACCTGAAATCGTACCTACACCAAAGAAAGAACCAATCGCTGCAGGAAGAGTTGATTTTACTTGTTCTCTTTTAATAGTTTTAATTAAATCTTTGTCTTTTTCTGCATCAAGATTGAATTTTTTAGCAACTTTTTTATCAGAACGTAAACCATATTGTAAAGTATTAAAAATACCAAATAAAGAAGACCAACCAGCAGCTTTAGTTTTTGCTTTTTTTACAATTTCTTGCTTCTCACCTTTTGATAACTCAACAGTATCAACAATTTCTTGATTCAAATCAACTTTTGGCTGAGCATTTACATTTGGTTTTACATCTGTTTGAGAAGTACTACCAATTTGATTTGCACCTAACTGAATATTTGAAAAAACATCTGTACTCATATAAACTTCCTTTCACAATTCCGTTACTACACTTTTGATACTTCACAAAAAACAAAACAAACAATCAAATTGACAAAAAAGTAAAAAAATAATAACTTTTATTAAGCATTTATTATAATTAATTATATCTACCCAATTTACCGATTGAAAAAACGAAACATAAAGTTAATATAAAAAAGAAAATCAAAAGAAGGGATATTTTATGAAAAATTTTGTTGTTAAATTTGGTGGATTTATTGTTAATATTATGGCAATAATTACACTAATCGGATTATGCATTTCAACATTTAAAGTTATAGGAATGCAAGGTTTATGGGCAGGTTTAGGAGTATTATGGGCAGGTCTTGTAAGCTTTGTTTTTGTATTCTTTACTATTTACTTGATAATGTCTATAAACAGTAAACTAACTGAGATTGCAGAAAATAATTCAATAAGATACTAATCTAATTTTTCACAATAAAAAAGAGACGAGTAAATCGTCTCTTTTTTGGTAGAGGATAGGAGATTGTATCGGATTATTGCTTCACAAAAACAAGTGTTCACTTCACTACGTTGTCGTTCACTTTGTTTTTGCAACTTCGGCGTTACACTTCGTCTCAGCCTACGCAAAATCCTCCGAACTCCTAAATAAAAATGCACTGCATTTTCGGATTTCTCTCAACCCTATACAACGCAAAATAAAAGACCAAATAACTTAAGTTACTTGGTCTTCTATTTTGGAGGATAGGAGATTCGAACTCCTGACCCCCTGCGTGCAAAGCAGGTGCTCTACCAGCTGAGCTAATCCCCCATTCGGGTTTGTTTTCGGAACTGCTTCCTTCAACAATAATTATAGTATCACGTCATAAATTTAAGTCAACTACTTTTTTTAATCTTTTTTATACACTCTTCAACCTTTTGTCTATCTTGCACTTCTTTCAAGACTTTTAAGCCCTTTTGTAATATACTCAAAGCAAGTTTTTTCTTTTCAATTACTGCTAAATAATCAGCATAATCACACATGTAAACAACATTATACGGTGCTAATCTATGCATAATTGAAAAATTAGATAAAATATTTTCTTTATTTCCCAACTCTATTGAACATTTTGCCATGTAATAATAATACTCGGCTTCACTTACATTAATTAAAGATGCTTCTTTATAGTATGAATATGCTTGTTCAAAATCATTTAATTTATAATAACTTTTTGCAATATATTCATAATATTTTAATGTTTGTGGTGAAATCAAAGCTGCTATTTTAAAACACTCAATAGCTTTATCATACGCACATTTTTTATAATTTATACAACCTAAAACAAATTGCGCTTCAGAAGAATTTATATCTAATTGCAAAGCCAATTTTGCATTATCATATGCATTGCTATAATCTTGTTTTTTATAATAATTTTTTGCCAATAAAACATAAGCAGGTAAATATTTTGGTTTCTTGATAACCAAATCATTTAACTCTTCAATAGACTTTTCTGTATTATTTAAATTATACAAATATTGAGCATATTCGAATTTATAATCAATTGAATTTTCATCTAAATCAATTGCCTTTTCAATATATTTTAAAGCCAATTTCCACATTGCTAATTTATCATAATACTTACTTAATGCATAATAAGCAAAGGCCTCTTTCCCTGTAGAAGAAAGTATCTTTTGAACATAGTCTGCACAAAAAATAACACGATCATTATGAATTTCAATTAATAATTTTAAAGCATTCGCCAATACAAAATTATCGTTTTCAGATAAAATAGAATCAATAATTTTTTCAGCTAACAAAAACTTATTATCTGTATAATACAAATAAGCCAATGCATAATTAAATGTTTGATTTTCAGGCTCAATAACCAAAGCACTACAAAAACTTTGTTCTGCTTCTTTATAATAACCTTTTAAAGTATATGCCAAGCCTAATTTAAAGAAATACAAAGCACACTTATCATTCAACTTAATAGCATAAGAATAATGTTTCAAAGCTGAATCGAAATCAGATTTCATAAATTTTATTTCTGCAAGGAAATAGAATAATCTATCATCTTCAGAAAACTGTAAAAGATCTTGAGCTAACATTTCTGCTTCTTGATACTTTTGAGTTTCAAATAAAAAGCTAACAATACTTATACCCGCTTTAACATTACTCTTAGACAAAGAATATGATTTACGGAAAAAGTCTTCTGATAATTGACTGCGTCCAAGTTTTTCATACGCTAACCCAACATAATAAAAAACAAATGTATCTGAAAGCTTATTGTATTTTAAATTAAAAGTATTTATTAATTCCTGATATTGCTTGTTCAAAACATAAATTTCAAAAAGTTCTTTTGAAACATCTAACAACTCATATTCATCTTGAAATAATGAAAGAAAAACCTTTTTAGCCTCTTCAAATCTTTTCATTTTTTTTAGAAGAAGCGCATATTTATAACTAATTAAATTATTATGATTATTTCTTAAAATAATTTGCTCATAAAAACTTAAAGCTCTATCATCTTGAGATAAAAGAGAATACAATTCAGCTAATTCTGTCATTATTTCACAACTATCACTTTCAATAGTTAAAGCTTTATAGAAATAATCAATAGCAGACTTATAATCACCTGCTTCTTTATATTCAAATGCAATTTTTATATATTCTGTTAAGTTTCCCATATAATTTAATTATATTTACATCTAAAATTTAAGTAAAGAATTTAATATTCCTACGCAATTATACACATTTAAAATGAAATAATATAAAATAAAAATATGGAAAGAAAATTCGAAATACATTCTAAATATAAACCTTCTGGTGACCAACCAAAAGCAATAGAAAAAATAGTTGACGGAATAACAAAAGGTTATGACGCTCAAACTTTATTAGGCATTACAGGTTCAGGAAAAACATACACCATTGCGAATGTAATAGAAAAAGTTCAAAAACAAACACTTGTGATTGCACACAACAAAACATTAGCAGCACAACTGTATAACGAGTTCAAAGAGCTTTTTCCTAATAATGCTGTTGAATATTTCATTTCTTATTATGATTACTATCAACCAGAAGCCTATATTCCAAGAAGTGATACATACATAGAAAAAACAGCTACAATTAATGATGAAATAGATAGACTCAGACACAACACAACAAGAAGCCTTTATGAAAGAAATGACGTTATTGTAGTTGCATCTGTTAGCTGTATATATGGTTTAGGATTGCCAGAACAATATTTAAGTAGCGCTCTTAAAATAGAAGTAGGCGATGAAATAGATAGAAATGCATTCTTAAAAGAATTAGTAAAAATTCAATACAATAGAAACGACTTAGAATTGGTACGTTCAAGTTTTAGAGTTCGTGGTGATATTATAGAAATTATGCCTGCGTACGAAAAACAAATTACAAGAATTTACTTGTTTGGAGACGAAGTAGAAAAAATAGTTAGAATAAACCCTGTAACAGGCGAATATTTAGAAGAATTACCTTCTACTGTTATTTTCCCTGCCGTTCACTATTTGTCAGATGAAAGCGAAAAAGAAGACACTATTGCATTTATTCGACAAGAAATGCAAGAACAAGTTAAGAAATTTGAATATGAAAATAAATTAATTGAAGCTCAAAGAATATATCAACGAACAAACTACGATATAGAAATGATAAAAGAAATGGGCTATTGTAGTGGAATAGAAAATTATTCAAGAATAATGGAAAGACGTGCACCAGGTACACCTCCTGCAACTTTATTAGATTATTTCAATGATGATTTTCTTTTAGTAATAGACGAATCTCACGTTACTATTCCACAATTAACAGCAATGTACAATGGTGATCAAGCAAGAAAAAATGTTTTAGTTGACTATGGTTTCAGATTACCAAGTGCAAAAGATAATAGACCATTAAAAATAGAAGAGTTTTGGTCGAAAGTAGGGCAAAAAGTATTTGTATCTGCGACTCCATCAAATTTTGAAAAAGAAATATCTTCACAACTCATAGAACAAATTATTCGTCCTACAGGCTTAGTTGATCCTGAAATTTTTGTAAAACCAACAACAAATCAAGTAGATGATTTAATTAAAGAAATAAATATAGTTGCAAAGAAAAAAGAAAGAGTATTAGTTACAACTCTTACTAAAAAAATGGCAGAAGACCTATGCGATTATTTGCAACAAATGGGAATAAAAGTAAGATACCTACACAGCGAAATTACTTCTATGGAAAGAGTTGAAATTCTTAGAGATTTACGTTTAGGAGTCTTTGACGTTTTAATAGGTGTAAACCTATTAAGAGAAGGTTTAGATATTCCAGAAGTATCTTTAGTTGCAATTATGGACGCAGATAAAGAAGGTTTTTTACGTTCAGAAACAAGCTTAATTCAAACAATAGGAAGAGCAGCAAGAAATGTTTGTTCAAAAGTAATAATGTATGCTGATAAAATTACAGATAGTATGGATAGAGCAATAAAAGAGACGCAAAGAAGACGCGAAATTCAACTTAAATACAATAAAGATAATAATATTACACCACAAACCATCAAAAAACCAATTGAAAATAATTTACTTCAATTAGTTGCAAGCTATAGAAACATAGAAGATATTGTGGCAGAAGAAATGGTAGAAAATAACATTTCCAAAAAAGATTTACCAAAACTTTTAGATAAATTAGAAAAAGCTATGAAAAAAGCAGCCTCTATTCTTGATTTTGAAAGGGCTGCTGAAATTCGTAATCAAATTAAAAAGCTTAAAAACTTAGATTATTGATCTCCATATACTTCTTCTGCTGATCTTGGGTCTGGAATAGAATCACCAAATTGGTCTGCAAGATAAGAGAAGAAAATTATAAATGTATATACAATAAAGAAGCTGTTTATAGCATTAATTAGATATGGATCTTTCATCATTTTTGAGAATATGATGTAGAAGATTATCCAAACAAGGAAAACAGTAAATGCATATTGTATTACAAATGCAAACATTGCAATAATAAAGTTACCAGCACCATTTCCCAATGGTTTTAAATTAAGCGCATCTTTTATATTTCCATTCATTGCATATAAAGTTAAAGGAATAAAAATAAATGGAAGGAAGAAAACAAGAACAAGACCATATATGCCCATCATTATTTTCGTTTCCAAGAAAAGGTTTGTTGAAATTAAATACATTGTCCCCAAACATAAAACAAGTCCAGGAGCCATAACTAAAACAGAAAAAATAGAATGGAACAATAATTCAGGAATACCAACCAAATCAGGAAGAATTGGGAAAGTATTATTAATATATCTGTTAATCATAAAGGCCCCGCACCCCGTATAGACCACCAGTACAGCAATCAAAAACGGAATTACGTGTGGGTTAAAAACTCTGTTTGCATCTAAGAAATAATTCATCAATAGAAAAACAGGAACAGTCATTATACATAGTTTAATAAACCACTGTGTATCACTTGTAATGTTTTTAAATGAACTAAAAATTGAAGACATTTTCTCTCCTTTTATATACTACCAACAACTATAATTAATCAATATAATCTTCACCTTTAATTTCAGAAATAATTCTTGTTACTTCTTCATCATCAAGTGTTTCTTTTTCTAATAATTCTCTTGCAATTGCATCTAATAAATCTCTATTATCAAGCAATAATTGTTTAGCTACTTCATAACGAGAATCTATAATATTTTTTACTTCTTTATCTAATTCAGCAGCAAATTCTTCAGAAAAATCTCTTGTTGTACCAAAATCACGTCCCATAAAAACATGTTCTTGAGATTTGCCATATGCAATTGTACCCATTTTTTCGGACATACCCCAACGAGTAACCATTTTACGAGCCAAATCAGAAGCTTTTTCTATATCATTAGAAGCTCCAGTACCAATTTTATCGATACCATATACTATTTCTTCTGCAACTCTACCACCTAAAATCATTGTAATTTGAGCAAGAAGTTTTGATTTGCTAATATGCACTTTATTATCTTCAGGTTTTGTCCAAGTCAAACCTAAAGCATAGCCACGTGGAATAATAGTAACTTTATGCAACTCATCACAATCTTTTAAAAGTTTAGCAATCAATGCGTGCCCAACTTCATGATAAGAAGTAATTTCTTTATCTTCGGTTGTCATAACTTTACTCTTTTTCTCAATACCAGCAATAACTCTATCTATAGCATCATCAATTTCTGCCATACCTACAACTTTTTTATCACGTCTTGCTGATAATAAAGCTGCTTCATTTAATAAACTTTGCAAATCAGCACCAGTAAAACCAGGAGTTCTTTTTGCTAAAACTTTTAAATCAACATCAGCATCAAGTGGTTTTCCTTTTGCATGAACATTTAAAATTTGTTCTCTACCTTTTACATCAGGCAAACTAACCATTATTTGTCTATCAAATCTACCTGGTCTTAATAAAGCATTATCCAAAATATCAGGTCTATTTGTAGCAGCTAAAATTATAATATTAGTATTAGCATCAAAGCCATCCATTTCAACTAATAATTGGTTTAAAGTTTGTTCTCTTTCGTCATGACCACCGCCCATGCCGGCACCTCTTTGACGACCAACGGCATCAATTTCATCAATGAAAACAATACAAGGTTGATGTTTTTTAGCTTGTTCGAATAAATCTCTAACTCTTGAAGCACCAACACCAACAAACATTTCAACGAAATCCGAACCACTTATTGAGAAAAATGGAACATTAGCTTCACCTGCAACAGCTTTAGCCATTAAAGTTTTACCTGTACCAGGTGCACCAACCAATAAAACACCTTTCGGAATTTTAGCACCTAATTTTAAATATTTTTCGCCATGTTTTAAGAAATCAACAATTTCTTCTAATTCTTGTCTTTCTTCATCAATACCAGCAACATCTTTAAAAGTAACTTTTACTTTGCTATCTAACATCATCTTTGCTTTACTTTTACCAAAAGACAACGCTTGAGAGCCACCAGATTGAACTAATTTTGCTAAGATAATAAAGAATACAACTATTAACAAAATTGGGAAAGCTGTTCCCATAATTCCCATTACAGAATTTGAATTATCAACTTTTTTAATTTCTATATCTACGTTATTATCAGTCAACATAGGATATAAAGTAGCATCGTTAGCAGGAACAGTTGCTTTATATCTCTTATGCGCTGTTGCTGTTTCTTTACCATTAACAGTAGTAACAATCTCATCATTTATAGGAACTGCAGTAACAACATCATTTTCTATAACAACTTGTTTAATTTCTGAACTTTTTACTTTTGATATAAAATCTGTATACGAAATTTCTTCAGTTGCATTAGTATTACCTGAAAACATTATTGAAGCAAAAGCTAAAAACAATATGCTAATAACTATCCATATACCAATTGATTGACTTTTATTCATCTTATAACCTCTATACTATATATCTTTCCTAAATTATATCACATTATTTGATACGACCATACATATCTTCATATCTAATAATGTCATCTTCTCCAATATAATCACCTTTTTGAAGCTCTAAAATTTTTACTATGCTTTTAGAATGATTTTGAAGAGAATGTTTTGCTTTAACAGGAATATCAATGCTTTGTGATTTTTTCAAATTATAAACATTATCCTCTAAAACAATAGTAGCATCCCCTTCTAACACAACCCAATGTTCACTTCTATGATTATGAGACTGCAAAGATAATTTATGACCAGGAGAAACTGTAATAATTTTTGTCAGCCAGCCTTTTCCACCTTGTAAACAAGTATAAAAACCCCAAGGTCTAAAAACTGTTTTATGAGTTTGTAGCACTTCACTATTTTCAACTTTTAAAGATTTAACAACGTCTTTAACTTTGTCAGCCTGTGAATTATCTGCAACTAAAACAGCATCTTCTGTTTCTACAACAATCATATTTTTTACATTAGATAATGCTATTAATTCTTTTGAAGAATACACAAAAGAATTTTTTGTTTTATCAACAACAACATTACCCTTTAACAAATTGCCATTTTTATCTTTTTCACCATGATTATATAAAGACAACCAAGAGCCCATATCAAGCCAATCTGTTTTCAACTCAACACAAGCCATTTTTTCTGCTTTTTCCATCACCGCATAATCAATAGAAATTTCAGGCAAATTTTCATAATATTCAAATTTTATTTTATTATTTTCATCAAACATT
>JAZSQW010000017.1:0-10425 GCA_045538205.1 Candidatus Avigastranaerophilus sp.
TTTAGGAAAAACTGTTGATATTCATGCCGGCGGGGCTGATTTAATCTTTCCTCACCACGAAAACGAAATAGCACAATCTGAATGTGCGAATGGTTGTAAATTTGTTAATTATTGGTTGCACAATGGCTTTGTTACTATTAATAAAGAGAAAATGTCTAAATCATTAAAGAATTTTGTAACTATTAATAGTTTATTAGAAAGTTATGACGCTAATACTTTAAGATTTTTCATTTTAACAAATCATTATAGAATGCCTGTTGAATTTTGTGATACTGCTTTAGATGGTGCAAAAGCTGGATGGAAGAGAGTTCAAACAGCAGTTAATGAAGTTGTTAGATTTGTTGGAAAAGATAATCTTCCTGACGTAATGGATACTGATGAAATAAAAGCATTTAAAGAAGCAATGGATAATGATTTAAATACTTCAAAAGCTCTTGCTGTTATTTTTGATACAACAACAAATGCAAATAAATCAGTTGCTGAAAAAGATGTAGAAAATGCTAAAAAATATGCTGCTATTTTGTTAAAGTTAACAGATGTTATGGGCTTTAATATTGAAAAAGAAAAAATGTCAGAAGAAGATTTGCAAGCGAAGCTAAAACAAATAATTTCAGGCATGGATTTCCTTACAGAAGAAGATAAAGCATTAACTGGTTATGCTTTAATGGATAAAATTATTGAATATAGAAACAATGCTCGTAAAGAAAAGAATTGGGCTATTGCAGATAAAGTAAGAACTTTGTTTGATAGTATTTCAATTGTTCTAAAAGATACAAAAGAAGCAACAATTTGGGAAGAAAAATAAGGAACTATTTCCTTATTTTTTTGTCTTTATATAGAAAGAGTATTTTGGAAGTAAAAAGACACGGCAAAAGAGCCGTGCCTTTCAGCAAAAACTTTTTTAAATTTCTTTATTAGTGTGCATGTGATTGATATTTTTCAATCATTGAAGGAACAGCAATTAGTAAGAAATACATTAAAGCTCCGAATAATAATAAGTAAAGACCATCCATAACATTTATCCTTTATTTATGTACCACACATTAATTTAGTGCCACAAAATGCTTTTTTTTAAACGTAAAATTATGTTAAAATATGTGAGGATTATGAAAAAAAGTACGTTAAAAAAATTATTCTCTGAATTTTGTTGCAGTGCTTGTAAACAAGATTTTAATGAAGAATCTATAAAAGTCAAAAGAGAGGAAAAAGATTTACTTGTTCTGCAGGTTGTTTGTCAAAATTGTGGCAAATCTTTTGGACTTGCTTTTTTAGGAACTAATACTATTGAAGAGAAGGAAGATAGCGCTTTTCAAATGGTGGATTGTCCTTTGCCTATTTCATATGATGATGTGTTAAATGCGCATGAATTTATAGATAATCTTCAAAAAGATTGGACAAAATATATTCCTGAAAACTTGAAAGATTTATAGAGTCCAGTTTTCACTAAGTCTTGCGAATTTAAAATCCTTGTAAAAATAGTTAAGAATTTGATAAGCATTGTAGCCTTTATCAGCTAAATTGTTTGCGCCGTATTGGCTCATGCCAACACCGTGCCCATTTTTGCCCCTTTCTCCATCGAAAGATGGTACAGAGTGTAAGAAGGAGCTTCCACTATCCCAAACTTTTGTTGTTCCCCCTGAGCTTGAATGATAATATGTTGGTAATACTCTTTTATTTTGAACTAAAACAATACCTTTTGTGTCTTCAACTGCTTTAGTTGTTTTCATTTTCTCTGCACTTGCTCCACCATATACTTGGTCTGCAGTTGTATCTACTAAATCAAAGCCTTTTGAAGCGTGTTTGCCTGCAGTACTTGTTGCTACTGCATAGCTTCTTGCTGCAATTGCTTGTGCTTTTAGAGCTTCAATGTTCCATTTCGATGGCATTTCTGATGGAACAACTCCTTTTAGATATTCTTCTAATGGTAATTCATTTATTAAAGTAATCCCTTTTCCGAAGGTTTTAACAATGAATTCTCCTCTATACCAAGATTTTTTTTGGCAAAGAAATCCTGGTTCTTTTGTTTTTATAACAATTTGATTTGTGTTTAGGTTTATATCTTCTCTATTAACGTATACGGTTAAATATCTTCCTTTTGCTTTAAATTCGTATACTTGCATTGGTTTTAATTCGTATAAAAGATTATTTTTTGATGCATCATATATTACTGCAGATACAGATGATGCAATTTTTACATTTTTTGCATTTGTTTGTAACCCAATTTTTATTGCATCAGCTCTTGTGCAAAAAATAAAAAATATAAACATTGTCAGAAATATTTTTCTGATAATCATATTGACCCTAAAACTGTTGTTGGTATTACCTCTTAACATAATATCATATGAATTTATTTTGTTTTAAAAAATCATACGAATAGAGGAGAAAATGACTATAAAATTACCATATATACATCAAAAAAACGGCTACTTTTGACTTGCAATATTATATCATTATATTAAGTAAAAAAGGGTAAATGTATGTATACAGGCGGAATAAATTATACACGTAGAGGAATAGTTGATAACATTCGTGCTATGAGAATGCAAATGGCATTAATGAATATCACTAATGAAAACATTGTGGGCTTTGATAAAGTTGGTTATCAAAGAAAAATTCCTGTTGTATCTTCATTTGCTGAGTTTATTGGTGAAGAAGCTATTTCTACAACAACTGATGATGAAGTAGGAAGACTTGTTTTAACACAAAATCCTTTAGATATTGCTTTGGCAGAAAAAGGTTATTTTCAAATTCTAACAAAAGAAGGTGTTAAATTGACTCGTGATGGCAGATTTAAGATGACTAAAGATGGTGATCTTTTAACTTTACAAGGTGATAAAGTTTTAAATGATGTAGGTGAGCCAATTAAACTTCCAGTTGTGCCAGAAAAATTATCAGATATTACAGTTGATTTAAATGGTGTAGTGAGAGTTCTAAATGAAAAAACTCGAAAAATAGAAACAGCTGGTACATTGTCGGTGGTTACTGCTGATGGTGTTGCTGTTCTTAATCCAAATGTAAGACAAGGATATAATGAACATTCAAATGTAAGTATACAAACTGAGTTTATGCAAGCGATGCCGTATCCAAAAACATTTGAAGCAAACAGGCAATTATATCAAATACAAAATTCAAATTTGCAAAGAGCAATTCAAACATTAGGTGGCTAAGAAGGTAGTAAATGACAACATTACAAGGTATTATCCAAAAAGGTATAGTAAACGCACAATTACAGTTTGATAAAATGGGATATGTTTCAACAAATGTATCTAATTTTAATACAACTGGTTATAAAGGTGTTCGTTTTGAGCAAATGCTTAGTGAAAATGGATATTTGTCAGGAGTAGAAAGAACAGATTATTCTCCTGCAGCTATCCAAAGAACATCTCGTGATTTTGATATCGCAATTAAAGGTATGGGTTTTATTCCTGTTACTTCTCCAAATGGCGATGTTGCTTATACAAGAGAAGGTTCTTTAAAACTTGATAAAGATGGTTATTTGATTACTAATGATGGTTATTTAGTTGGTGATGGTATCCAAGTTCCTGTTAATTATGAAAATTTTGTTGTTAATCCAAATGGTGATGTTGAAATTTTCACAAATGACGGAACTCAAAAAGAAATTTTAGGCACAATTCCTCTTGTTTGTTTTAGAAACAATGAGGGCTTAAAAAAGGGCGACAATAATAAATATTATTTAACTGCAGAATCAGGCGAGCCAGTGTTAGTTGATAAACATACTCGTTTCGTTCACGGCAGTCTTGAAGCTTCAAATATAAATATGTTTGATGAAATCAATGAAATAATGAGAATGAATGCTTCAATGTTAGCAAGTTTCAAAGTAATGCAAACAGTAAATGATATGTATACAAAAGCGTTGCAATTAAATCAATAAAGAAGGTGAATAAATGATATATTCAAATGGTTCAATAGGTACAACTCTTCACGCGTTAGGCTTAATAGCAGAAAGACATAAAGCTTTGTCTTCTAACTTGGCTAATATGGATACTCCAAATTATTCAAGAAAAGATGTTTCTTTTGCTCATTACTTAGGTGCTGCTGTTAATCCTCTTGAAACTGCTTTGGCTAATAAGTTAGGACCATCTCCAGTAATGCTTACTGAAAATGGCGGAAAAGTTGATCCTGCAACAGAATTGTCAGAAGTTCAAAAGAACTCAATTCTTTATACAGTTGCAACAAGAAGAATGTCTTCTTTAATAACAGAAATAAAACAAGTAATAAATATGGGTAACGGCTAATGGGTGTATTTAGTGCAATGAATGTAGGCTGTGATGCCTTAAAAGTACACGGTATGAGATTAGATATTAACTCAAGAAACATAGCTAATATCGACACTCCAAATTATGTTAGAAAGATTCCTCTTGTTGTTGCAACAGATAGAACTTCTTTCTTAAGCGTAATGAATGAAATGAAAGAATCTGTTTTTGGTTCTGGTGCTTTACCATATTCATCAGGAAGTGTTGCGATGGCAGGTATCGTTCAAGACCCTACTTTAGGTGAAAAAATATATAAACCTGGTCACCCAGATGCAGATGAAAATGGATATATAAGAGCTTCTAATGTTGATCCGTTGGTTGAAATGACTGATGCAATTATGGCTCAAAGAGCTTATGAAGCCAGCTTAGCTATTATTACTACAAGTAAGGCTATGGCAGAGAGGGCAGCTAATATAGGTCAATAATTCTAAAAAAGGGTAGTGTGTGATGTTTACTGGTATGATACAAAGTTTATTAAATTCTTCAGGACAAGTTCAAGCCGAGCAAAGAGCTCGTCAAATAAGCAACTATGTTCAATCTCAAGCGAGAACTCAAGATTTATCGCCAGAAGTTGAATTTAAAACTTTTGAAGATGTTATGAAATCTTCTTTGAATGTACACACAAGATTTAATACAAATAAACCAGCAGTTTCAGATGTTAAATTTGGTTCATTAACTAATCATAAGAGAATTTCAAAAATTCAAGATGATGTAAGATCTGTCCAAGCACAAAAAGTTGATATGAATCCTTTTGAGGAAAATGTTACATCTTTGCCTATAGCTCCGGTTAATGTAATGCCAACAGAAAAATCACATATTAAACAATTGGTTTCAAAAATTTCTAAAAAGCATGGTGTTGATGAAAAATTAGTAAATGCCGTAATAAAACAAGAGTCTGGGTATAATCCAAAGGCAAAATCGTCTGCAGGTGCGCAAGGTTTAATGCAGTTAATGCCTTCAACAGCAAAAGCTATGGGGGTTTCTGATCCATATAATCCTGTACAGAATGTAGAAGGTGGAGTTAAATATCTTAAAAGTATGATGGATAGATATAATAATAACGTTGTATTGGCTTTAGCTGCTTATAATGCAGGACCTGGCAATGTTGATAAATATAATGGAATCCCGCCTTTTAAAGAAACTCAAGGTTATGTAAAAAATGTACTTGCTAACTATTTATAGAAAGAAGGAAAATAGATGATACCACATAAAATTTATCCAAATATGACAATATTTTCAAATATAAATGCATCAATGCCTATAGATGATTTTTCTCTAAAAGGTTTTGGTCCAAGTAATTTAAAAGCAACTGAAGGTGCTAATTTTAAAGATGTTCTTTCTGGTATGGTTAGCAATTTAAACACAGAACTTCATAAACCTGATCAATTACTTCAAGAACAAATGATGGGAAATCAAGATGTTGATATCCATGACATTACAGCTGCAATTGCAAAGGCTGAAATTGGTGTAAGCCTTGCAACACAAATGACTTCAAAGGTAGTTACAGCTTATAATACTATTATGAATATTTCTATATAATAAATTAGTGTTAAGTACTTACCCTTTCTTGAAAAAAAGGGTATAATGTCAATTGAGAGATTGTATAAAGATTAGGGATTTATGGATAAATTAAAAGAATTATTTCAAAATAAAATTGTATTATATGCCGTGATTGGTGTCGTGGCTTTAGTTTTGATACTTTCCATTGTGTTTATTTCTATTGGTGTATCAAAGGGAGGTTCAGCGCCTGCAAATAAACCAGTTGAAGTTGTTCAAAAAGAAGATTTTAATTTGATTACAACAGATAATGTTGGTAAGGCAATTGAAATACAAACTTTATTGGCAAGAAATGGTATTCAATCTAAAAGAACAGCAGACGGTTCTAAATCTACAATATTTTTGGAAAAAGGTAAATATACAAATACAGATAGAGATGCTGCTTTGTTGCTTGTTGTAAAGAGTGGCTTGATTGACCAAAATGTAGGTTTGGAAATTTTTGATAAAAGTGACTTCACTTCAACAAGAGAAGATAAACGTATTAAGTTAGCAAGAGCTGTAAATGGTGAATTATCAAGATTAATTAGACAAATGCCAAATATTGATAACGCATCTGTTTTTGTGTCTATTCCTGAAAATTCTATGTTTAAAGCTGATAAAAAAGAATTAACTGCAACAGTTATGCTTACTGTTCCAAGTGGGGTTAGACTTGATGCTTCTGTTATTAAAGCTGTAAAAAGTTTGTTAATTGGTAGTGTTTCTGGTCTATCTTCTCAAAACATTTCAATTACAGACTCTAATGGTAATGTATATAGCAGTTTGGTTCGTTCAATTGATGACCAATTATCAAAATTACAAGAAAATGATACCTATATGCAAAATAAAGTTGCTGCTCAATTAGATATGTTAGTTGGACGTGGCAATTATGTTGTTACAGTTAGTACTTTCTTAAATCAAATTCCTATTCAAGAAACAAGTATTAAATATGATCCAGCTTCAAAAACTTCTCTTACAGAGCAAACTTTTAGAGAGGGTCTTGGTGATAATGCTCAAGATTCAAGTCGTGGATCAGATGCTGTTAGTGTGTATTTGCCTGTTACATTGCAGTCTTCTACTGCAAGCTCTTCTCAAAATAGAAATTATGAAAGAACAGCAAAAGAAACAAGCTATGGCGTAGGTAAAGTTCATACTTCTAAGTATTATGAAACAGGTATTATAGAAAAAGTATCAATTGCGGTAACATTGAATGCAGATTCAATGCCACCAAATATGACAGAGAAAGAATTAAAGGAACAAATTGCACGTTCTGCTTCTCCAAAAGTATCAGCTGATGATGTATCTATTGCATATTCAGAAACAGTTGATCCATATTTGTCTTCTGATAGACCAGTGAATTTGCCAAAACCTGACGAATCAGGAAATCCTTGGTGGATTGCTATTGTTGTTGTAGTTGCAGGTTTATTCTTAGGTTTTCTTTTTGTTAATAGAAAATTACAAGATGCTTCTTTTGAACAAGATGAACAATTAAGACAATTACAAAGAAAAACAGAAGATCAAGAAAAACAAATTGTTGATGTTAATTTAAAAGCTGCAGAGTTGATTGAAAAACAAACAATCTTAACTCAAGAATTGATAGAACAACAAAAACAATTGCAAATTGAAAGAAAACGTCATCCTGTTGGAAATTTAGATGAGATTATTAAAGAAGTTTCTGATGACATTCAAAGTGCAGATAATGAACAAACTTTAAGAGAGTTAAAGAGTTGGATAGAAAGGTCATAACTATTAAATGCCAATAGAAGGATTTGATTACAAGGCTTTTGCAGTTGATTTGGCTAATCAAGCAGGGGAAATATTAAATAAAGAAGGTGGTACAAATGCAGCACCTTCCTCTTTGACTGATGTAGAGAAAAAAGCAATTATTGATATTGTTCGTAAATTCTGTTTGATGGCTGGTGATGCTTTAAGTAAAGAAGATAAACTTAATTTTAATGCACAGCAAGCAAGTATTGTAACTCAATTTATTGGTGAATGGACTTTTCATAAATCTATTGATTTAAGTAATGGTAAAATTCCTCAGCAAATGAGAGAGCCAATTTTGCAAGTTATTGCTGCAAATATATATAATACTGCAAAATTAGCTATGATAAAAAATATGCCTGAAGATGCTTTGATTAGTCTTATTGAAGACAAAGTTAATCAGGTGTATAAAGACGAACTTCAAAAGCTTGTTAAAAAAGGTGTGTTAACTGAAAAGCAATTTAATCTTGCTGTAAATTCTTCTAATCTTGATGATATGGTTCAAAAGGTTGAAGAAGAGAAGGTTATTAGTGATATTTCTGATAACGCAGGACCTCAAAATGATAATGAAAAGAAAGTTATAAAATTAGCTGCTTTAGCGATTGTTTTAAGAAAATTACCATCTAAGCAAGTTGATTTAATTTTAGGTTCTTTAAATCCTCAAGATGTTAAACATGTGTTTAATTACATGAAAATGCCAAATATAGAGGAAAAAATAGATCAAGATTTAATTATAAAAGTTTTAAATGAAATTAAACAAATTATTCCTTTATCAGATAGCATGAATATTTCAAAAATTATAAAAAGATATAGAGAAATGTTGAAAACTGTAAAACCTGCAGTTTTAGAAAGAATTGCTCTTCCTGAAAGAGAAGTTGTTAGAGAATTCATATTAAATGATAAATTTGCTGCACAGGATATGCTTTCTGCGCAAGTAATAAAATCTTTAGTGGGTAGTGTAGAAGAAAAAATAAATGATTATCAAAAAAAAGTTTGCAAGCGTTAAAAAGGTTGCAGAAGAAAATATAATTGAAGAAATAGAAGAACAAGTTGTTCAACCAGAAATTTTACCGAAAATAGAAGAAGTGGTTGAAGAGGTTGTTGAGCAAGAAAAAACTCCACTTGAAGAATTGGATTTTACACTTCATAATGTGAAATTTGAGCAACGAGAAGAAAGAAGAGAAGGTTCTCGCCGTAGAGGATACCGTAGAACTCAGGATAGAAATATCATTTCTCGTGCGCAAAATGAAGCAATTCAAATAAAAGAAGCTGCTAAACAAGAAGGTTATCAAGCAGGTATTGATAAAGCAATGGCAGATATTGATGAATTAAAATCAAAATTTTCTGAATTTTATGCTTATAAAGATGCTTTGTTTGATAAAGTTTCTGATTGTATTATGGATATTTCAGTAGAAATAGCAAAAAAAATTATTAAAAAAGAATTAGAAATAGATAAAGAAGCAACGATATCTATAATAAAATCTGCCGTTGAAGAAGTAAATAGAACGGAAAATAAAATTACATTAAAAGTTATGCCGCAAGAAGTTGAAATTGTAAAAGATAAACTTCCAGAAATTTTTGAAGATAATGCATATGAAGCAAAAATTATGGTAGTTCCAGATGCAAACATAGAAGAAGGTGGAGTTATAATTGAAACTTCTAATGGTTTAATAGATGCAACTGTAAAAACACAGTTGGCGATTATAGAAAAAGCATTAGGGAAAAAACAAGAGGATAATTAATAGATGGCACAGCCACAAATGAGACCATCAATGGTAAGTGAAATTGGATTAGCAATATTTGTTATATTGTTAATTGTTTTGCTTATTGTTGAGTTGCCATCTTGGATTGTAAACTTTGCAATCAGCTTTAATATTACACTTGGTATTTTGCTTTTGATGATTTCTTTGTATATTCAAAGACCTCTTGAATTAGCAGCGTTCCCTTCTATCATTCTTATTGGTACGATGTTCCGTTTGGTATTGTCTATCGCTTCAACAAGGTTAATTTTGGCAAGAGGTGAAGCTGGTGAGGTTATTGATGCATTCGGTAATTTCGTAACCGGTGGTAACTTAGTTGTAGGTTTCGTAATTTTTATTATTATTACCATTGTACAGTTTATGGTAATTACAAAAGGTTCTGAACGTATTGCCGAAGTTGCTGCCAGATTCGCATTAGACGCTATGCCTGGTAAACAAATGACAATTGACGCGGACTTCAATGCCGGTTTGATTTCTCCAGAAGAAGCTGTTAGAAAACGTGAAGACTTACAACGTGAATCTAACTTATACGGTTCTATGGACGGTGCTATGAAGTTCGTAAAAGGTGATACTATGGCAGGTATCATCATCGTTATCGTTAACATTGTTGGTGGTTTGATTATTGGTGTATTGATGCAAGGGTTGCAACCAGCCGAAGCAGTTGTTAAATATACAACTTTGACAGTTGGTGACGGTTTGGCTGCACAATTGCCTTCTCTATTAATGGCAATTGCAGCTGGTATCGTTATGACACGTTCGACTGCCTCTGGTGGTTCATTGGCAGATGATTTGACAGGTCAAGTTTTAAGCAAACCATACAGTTTGATTTTCACTGTTGTTTTCCTCGTTTTTATTGCTGCAACAACATTTATTACAGGTTTGCCTCCTTTACCATTTCTTGTTTATTCAGGCGTTCTTATTACCGCATTTTTCATAATGTCAATGAACCAAGATGTTCAGGCACAATTGGGACAATTAGATGCAGTTAAAAAATCTATGGCTGATTTAACAAATCCAAACAGAATGTATGAAAGACTTGGTGTTGACCCTATAACATTGCAGGTTGGTACTGGTTTATTAGAAATTGCTGACCC
>JAZSQW010000141.1:0-19372 GCA_045538205.1 Candidatus Avigastranaerophilus sp.
CAAAAAATAATAAAATAAATGGTTGCCCTGTTTGTGCTAATAAAAAATTGTATAAAGGATATAACGATTTTGAAACTTTCTGCAACAAAAATGAGGAATATAAATCTTTATTAAAAGATTGGGATGAAATAGAAAATAATAAAAGAGGAATAAAAAAAGACGGTATAAAATTTAACAGCACACAAATCATATATTGGGAATGTAATAAATGCCACAATAAGTGGAAATCAAAACTCAACGACAGAACAGTAAAAAATAGAGATTGCAAAGTTTGCATAGGAAAAGAAGTAAAGCGTGGTGTAAATGATATAATGACAACTCATCCTAAAATTGCAAAACAATGGGATGATGAGAAAAATTTAAAAGAATTTAATAGAACAAAATATAATACAAGTCATGGTTATAACAAGCCAGTATGGTGGATATGCGAAAAAGGACATCATTACAAGGCGACACCAAATGATAGAACTGGTAACAACCATATAGGCTGCTCAATTTGTAGTAATAGAAAATTGTTGGTCGGATATAATGATTTGGAAACATACTGCAAAAATAATGAAAATCAAAAAAAGTATAAGGAAAAGTTCAATAAAGAATTACTATTTACACTTGATGAATGGCATGAAGATAACAAAATAACACCAAAAGATATTAGATATTCTGACAATAAAGAACAAATTTTGTGGAAATGTCCTATTTGTAATTCTAAATATTCTTTGACAGTAAAAAGAAAGTTGCAAAGAGAGGGCGTAGGTTGTAATGATTGTGTGCAAAAGCGTAAAAATGCGAATTTGCGGGAAAAATTGACAAAGGGAAAAGAATTATCTATTGTAAATCCCGAATTAGCAAAAGAATGGCATCCTGACCCCGAAAAAAATTTTGATTCAGAAAAAAATATTTATAGGACTCCAGACAATACTTCTGCCAATAATAATTATAAGGCATATTGGAAGTGTTCTAAATGTGGACACGAATGGCCGACACAAGTAAAAGCAAGGAATAAGGGTTCAGGTTGTCCGGAATGCTATAAAAATAGGATAAAAAATAGTAAGTTAAAATGAAATATTATCATATTTTTTAACATTTCTTCGTAAACAAGTTGTAGGTTGGGTTAGTAAAACGTAACCCAACAAATAAAATTTGTAAAATCTTATTATATTGAGGAGTTAAAACAAATCATACAATTCTATTTTGCAGAAAGGTTTATGTAAAAAAGGTGAAAACAAATAAATTATTTTTGTTGTTAATACAACAGAATAATTTAGCCAAATATGTTAATATTTATACAGTTAACAACCAAAAGAGGTGTTTATGAGAGTAATTATTATTGGTGGTGGTGCAGCTGGTGCAAGTTGTGCAACAAGATTAAGACGTCTAAATGAAGAAGTTGAAATTATAATTTTAGAGAGAACGAATGAAGTTTCAATCGCTAACTGTGGTTTACCTTATTACATTTCTGATGTTATTCCAAACAGAGATGATATATTAGTTTCAACACCTCAAAAGTTCAAATCTTGGTTTAATATTGATGTTCTATTAGAAACGGAAGTTGTTGAAATAAACAAACAAGAAAAATTCATCATTACAAGTTTCAATGAAAAATTAAATTATGATTATTTAGTTTTAGCAAATGGCGCAAGCCCTATTATTCCTGATTTTGAAGGTTTAAACAAAGACAAAACTTTTGTTGTAAGAACCTTAAACGATGCTGATAAAATCAAAAGCTATATTAAGAATAATAATGTAAAAAAAGTTGCAGTTATTGGTGGTGGCTTTATTGGAATAGAAATTGCCGAAAACCTTATTGAGTTAGGTTTAAATACAACTTTAATCGAATTAAACAATCAAATTTTAGCACCTGTTGATTTTGAAATAGCTAAAATTGCGCAAGATGAAATGATTAAAAAAGGAGTGAATTTAGTTTTATCTGATGGAGTTCAAAAGTTTAGTGAAAATCAGATTGTTTTAAATTCAAACAACGCAATTGACTATGATTTATGCATTTTAGCAATTGGAGTTAAGCCTGAAACTGATTTGGCAACAAAAGCCGGATTAAAAACAAATCGAGGAATAATTGTTGATGAACATTTAAAAACCTCAAACGAATTTATTTACGCTTCGGGCGATAATATTGAAGCAAAAGATTTTGTGAACGGACAAAACACTCTTTTACCTTTAGCTGGACCAGCTAATCGTCAAGGTAGAATTGTTGCAGATAATATTTGTGGGCTAAATTCAACATATAAAAACACTCAAGGCACAAGTGTAGTAAAGATTTTTGACTTAACTGTTGCAAGTAGTGGAAATAATGAAAAGCAGTTAAAACAAAAAGAAATTCCTTATTTGAAAACTTACGTTTACGGATATTCTCATGCGGGATACTACCCAAATTCAAATACAATTTTGTATAAATTACTATTTTCTAATAATGGTAAAATTCTTGGAATTCAAGGAATTGGTGAAAGTGGAGTAGAAAAAAGAGTAGATGTAATTGCAACAATTATGAGAAATAATGGTACAGTGCAAGATATGATTGACGCTGAATTGTGCTACGCTCCACCATATTCAAGCGCAAAAGATTCCGTTAATATTTTAGGAATGAATGCAGATAATATCTTAAAAGGGCTTGTTAAACCTGCTTATTTTGAAGATTTAAAAGATGCTGTTGTTATTGATGTTCGTCCTAATATGATTTATAAAATGGGTACAATTGATGGTGCAATAAATATTCCGATTATAGAAATAAGACAACGACTTGATGAAATTCCTAAAGATAAAAAAGTTATTTTATCTTGTAATACGGGTTATACAAGTTATTGCGCTGCAAGAATATTAATGCAAAAAGGGTTTAATAATGTTTATTCTTTTATGGGCGGATACGAACTTTATAAAAAAATAATAAAAATAGATACAAATAGTTTTGCGAAAAAATAAAGCATTCGCTTTTTAAGTAAATGTTTTAAGATGTTTTATCAATTTTATTTCAGGTTTTAACTTTTGTTTTATTTACGTCCGTATTTGACGTAGTGGCAAGTTAACATTATATTATCTGATACGGTAAATCTTGCGACCGCAACCTTTAGGTGACAGTGGGGAAGCTAAGTCCACTTATCAGATTCAGCATCAGAACGTCGTTGTTAACTCAACGAAAGCGGTTCGGCCGTTGAGTTGGAAGCTGATAAATCCAATTAGTATTGTTTACACTGTGTGTTAGCATGTGTTTGTTTCGGACGTAAAACAGGGCTTGTTGGATTTTTTAAAAGTTCAACAATAGAATTCGTTCCGTTTGTTGAAGTAATGTCTAAATCGGTGCGAAAGGCTTTTAGACGCTTTTACCTATTATACCGTTGTCAGGGAGCTTTTATGCCCTGACTACGTGATAATAGGGTCAATTTAAGGGGTAAAAATGAAACTTGAAAATTTCCCAGAAATAGAGAGAATAACTCAATACAAAAACGAAATAGAGAAAAGCTTAGCGGTGTATAGACGTGATCACCCTCAATTTAGGCAGTTTGATTTTCCTGAACATTTTTATTTTAAAATTTACAACGATAGATTAAAAATATATTGGGCAGTAATAATTAAAGAAGAAAAGTGGTGCGTGTATTTTATAAGTATGCTTGGACGAGCTTTTGATAAATTGGAATTTGCCACTAAAAAACAAGCACAAAGGGCTTTAAGAAGAAATAAGTTTAGCTTTTCTACAAATAAATATTGTCCTTATAAACCAATTTCACCTATTTATATAAATATAGGTGAAGGTAGAAAATCAGCCCCATATTCTAAAGGGAATTTGTGGAATAAAATTGTTCACGAAACTAAAACCGTTGATTATAAAGAAAATGAATATACTGCTTTTTGGATAACAGGTGGTGTGTTTATTATGATAGCAGTGTTTATTTGGCAACTATTTTCAAAACCTGCTTTTTGGCTTTCGTTAAAAATATAATTAATCCTTTATGTAAATAAAATATTTTGAAGGTGGATATGTTATATTTTACATATTTTTATAATATAAAGTGGTTAAATGTGATTTTTTATCTGTCTTACAATCTAAAACAATATTGATAACTTGAAACAAACCAAAAGAGCCGATAAAGGCTCTTTTTGTTTGTTTTATTAGTTTTTTTACTATGCAAAATCGTATTGCGTATCATAATCATAATCATAATCGTAATTATTATCTTCTTGATAAATAGTATCAATATCTAATTCTTCATGAACAGATTCTTCTTCTGCTTCTTTTAATTCTTGTTTAAGTTCTTTTATGGCTTTCATAAATTCACTAAACGAAATTGAATCGTCTTTTAACAATATTAGTAAATTAGTAATTTTATTTCTGCCTTTTGGAGCTAATTTTAAAACTTCTTTCAAAGAAGAAAGTTCATCTTTAAACTTTGAAGCCATATTGTGCAATAATTCTCCAACTCCGAGTGGAATATTGTCATCATCTACTTCTAAGTTTACTAAATTATGAAATGCATTTTCGTCATAATTTGCTCTATATTCTAAATTTTTTACGTATTCAGAATATGTATCAGGATTTTGACGTTCTTGTAATTGTAAATAATGGTCAAAAGCACCACCAGCAACGCCACATTCTCTTGGAGTGATACCAAGTTGTCTGCAAAGTTTTATATAATTGATATACCAAGGTTCAAAAATCTTTTCTAATAGTTTTTTATCTTCTGGCATTTTTATTGCTCTTTCATATAATTTTGCGAAAAGGCGTTTTTCTTCCTCCAAATCCTTAGAATTGATTGTCATACATTCTAAGTTTTCTTCTGTTGGTTCTCCATATTTAGAAAAATGTTGCATCCAATCTCTTGTTTTTAAATTTTTAATAATTTCTTGTTCTAATTCTTTATCATTTAATATTTCATTATCGAATAGACTAACTATAACCCAAAATCCATCTTTATCTGCCTCAAAACCTGTATTTACTATAGAACAATTACAATCTTTATGGTATTCATTGATTCCTATAGCTTCTTCAGCATCTAAATTATCTATATATTTTTTAAGTTCATTTATTCTTTTTTGTCTTTTTTCTTTGTCTACGTCAGATGTTTTGTCTGTTGCAGTTGTTTTTTCTGCTTTTTTATTAGAATCTGCTTTTTGAGTTCCACTTGAACTTTCTATGTCTACAGCAGGGGTTATTTCTGTAGGTGTTTCTGTAACTTTAGTTTCAGGAACAGTGTTAGTTGTTACTGCAATGGCAGATTTTTCCAAGTCATTTGTATCGTCAGAATCTTCGGCAATATCTACAATTTGAGTTTTTTCTGTGTCATCAGAATCTTTGATAGTAGTTTCTGCTTGTGCATCTGTTGTGTCATCAGAAATTGCAACATTATTTTCTGTTGTAGTACCTTCTGTTTCAACTTCTTCTTCGGTAACATTAATTGTAGCACTTGGTGCTTCAGGTACATCATTATCTAAGCCATCTGCAGAATCATCACCATCTGTTGTTGGTGGTGTATTTTGTGGTGCAGAATTTGAATTGTTTGGTTTTGTTGAATTATCTGTATTAGGTGTTGTTGTATTTGTTTCTTTATCTTTATTCAAAAATGAAACAATAGCAGAAAAAATTCCTGTAGCAATTACAATTAAAGTTTTTAAAAAGCTTTTTGCTTTAGTTTTTGCTTTGTTTTTAAATTCAACTTTATCACCCATTTGGCTTGTAATACGTTGTACATATTTATTTTTAGCAATATTTGAAGTTGCTATTTTTTGTTTTAATCCACTTACTTTTATCATTTAAATACTCCTTTTACATCTAAAAATTGATTATCTTTTTAAGATGAATGAAAATACAAAATTGCCAAAATATAAAAAATAAGTAATTATTCTTAACAATAGATTTTCTTGCAGGCGCAATTTTTTGTTGAACTTTTACTTTATTTCTTTATAAGGCATAAAATAGGGGAAAATATGCAGATTCCTAAAATATCATCAAGTAACAATATTATTAGTAAAAATAATGTAGAAACTAATACAAAAAAAGAAGAAGTAAAAAATCAAAAATATGATTCTTCTTTGAATTGTTTAGCTAATTATAATATGTCTAATATAAGTTTTGGTGCAAAATTAAATACAGATACTTTTGATTTAAGCAAAATTAAGTTAAGTCCTAAATTTAAAACAATGGATTCACATGTCGGTTTTATGTTTTTATCAAGAGCATTGTCTCATCAACCGCGAGGTGTTGATGGAATGTGGCATGTTTTTGTTAGTCAAGATGAGACGCATTGTCCGTGGAAAATGCACTTATTTGCAGATAATGAAGAAGATTTTCAAAAGATGACTACATTAATAGCTCCATATTTGGCAAAAAATGATATATCTTGGAAGGCTGTGGGTCTTTGTAAGGATATTAGTAGTGCATTTGATGATCCTAATCAAAAAGGTAAAGCAATAACAATATATCCTCATAATAATGATGAGTTCGCCAGATTGGCACACGATATTAATTTAATTATTAAAAATAATAATCTATCGACAGAAGATTCTGAAATTGTTGGTGATAGGCAACTTGGAGATAGTGGCAGAATTTTTTACAGATATGAATACAAGAGCAAACAATATCAAGATTTGAATTTGAATCTTTATAAAGAAGAAGATCAAAAAAAATATAAAGAAATTTATGACCCTGCTTGTGAAAGAGATGCAAATTATCTTGCCAAAGATATGACAACAGAAGATGATATTTGGTATAATTTTAACCCTGATGTTGATGGGGCTAAAGTTACTGAATAAATTTAGTTAAAATCTTGCATTTTAGCGCAAAAAAATTTATTTTTGGGTTTTGTCTTAATGTGCTAAGATGGAAGAGTAAATGGAAATTTCTGCAATTCAAAATACGGGTAAAATGAATACTGCGTTATCTTTTAAAGCTGGGGTAACGGAATTTTTTTCTGATTTTGATGGCACTTTTATGCCACATGAATACAGGCATGACGTTTTTTGTAAAAATTCAGCGGATAGTCCAAGACATGATTTCTTAAAAAGTGGGAAGAAAGGCTTTCAAGATTATTTTGATTCTTTTGATGGTTTGTTAAGTAAGATAAGAGGAAAAGATAGTGACAAGTTATCTTTTACTATAACTACTGGTAGAAATCGTCCTGAATATAATTATTATATGGAAAGGATTCGAGAAGACGGATTAAAAGTGCCATTGCCAGATAAATTAATAATAACAAATGGTGGCGATGTCTATACCAAAAGGCAAGATATAGGTGATTTTTTTGCTTCAAAAGAAAAAGAAGTTTTCTTAAAATCAGATTTTCTTCAAAGTAAACGAGAACAAGTAAAATCAGCAACGCAAGGTTGGGACGGTAAAAAAATAAGAGGAATTATTAATAATTTTTTTGAGGGTAAACCATATAACTATACAGTTTTTGAAGCTGATACCGATGGAGTATTTTATGCAGATGGAATGCATTTTGATTCCAAAAGAAAAATGATGCCTTCTCCGCCACTTGATTATGCGGCATTAAAAGATAATGGAGATTTGCAATTCCACGTTAATCTTCCATACTATAATTCAGAAAAAAAATTCCTTGAAACAACACGTAAAGCTTTGGCTGAAAAAGTAAGTGATGGCGGAGTTCAAATTGTATCTCGTTCATATGCACCGAAAAATCTTGACGGTTTTGGTGAAATTATTATTGCACCTTCTATAAATGGTGGAAAAATTGAAAAAGTTTTTGATACAAAAATTAAGGTCGATGAAATTATAAAAAAAGGATTGAATGATTTAGTTGTTGTTGCTGGTGATGGTTCAAATGATGCTCGAATGTTAGATTTGTTTGAATATATTGACTTGGAAGATGGGGTAGATATAATTAGCGAAAAAAATCTAAAAAAAATATATGATTTGCCTATTGTTTCAATTTTTGTAGATAATTCTTCGGGCAAAGAATCTACAAAAAAAATTGCTTCTTCAATAACTCAAGAAACTATTGAAAATTTAGAAAAATATTTTAATTCTGATGGCAATGTAAGATTTATACGTGTGATACCAAATAATACTATTGGGAAACCGCAAAGTTTAAGTGAGGCTTTGCAAATTGCCGTTGGGGAATATGCAAAAAGAAATGCTGAATTTGCTAAAAATTTGTCACCTGAAATGCAAGAATTAATTACCACAGCAAAAACAGGTTATCCTATTGATAAAAAGTTTACGGAAGGCTTAGAACAAACATTAGGGGCTAAGTTATGGAATCCACTTCAATTGAAAGAAAAAGTTGAGCAAATTACTCCAAATCAAGTTGTGCAAACAATTAAAAAAAGCCCGCTTAAACAATATATGCCATTTATTGCTTGTGGCGTAATGGCACTTGCAGGAGTAATGATATTAATCAAAGCAGAGCAAATGGAAAAAAATCTGAAATAAGAAAAGATAAAAAATGAGAATTTCACCAATTATAAAAAATAATTTCATAAATTTTAAAAGCAAGGTTACTAACGTGTATCAGGGCAAAATTTGTGATGAGCTTGCTCAAAAAATTGATGTTTTTGAAGAAACACATGCAAATGCACGCGAACTTGGTAATGGACTTTTTGCAAGAGCTTATGTTTTAAATGGAACTAATTGTGTGATAAAAGAATCGTTGCCAGATGAAAGTGCAAAAAAACAAAATGCAAGTTTCGCTTTAGAAGCAGATGCGCTTGAAATGTTACCTGCTACTGTAAAAAATACTCAACGTTTAATAGCACGTGTAAGGACAGAAAAAGGTAATCCTTATTTATTATCTACTTTAGTTGTTGGTGCGCCTGCAAGTTATCCTAATAATCCTTGGAATAAAAAATCTTTTGATGGACTCTTTAAAACTTTATTTTCTCTTGATGAAGCAGGTATATATCATAATGATATTAATCAGGCAAATTGTTTAATAGCGCCAAATAATGAAGTTAGTGTTATAGATTATCAATTTGCAGAAAAATTTAATATTAATAAAACTCGTGATAATGTTGATAAATTCAAAACAAAAAGTACAATGATGCCATCTAACGCTCAGATGTTTGAAATGGCAAGTTTTCCTTGGTATATAAGAAAAATGTCTAAGACAACACCAAAGGGAGAAGTAAGAAACACATTTAAAACTTATTTGCAGGCAAAATCAGAATATGCTAAGGCAAGAGCTTTTTATCTGTTAGAAAATAATTATCCTGGAAAAATGCGAGATTATGAACTGTTGCAAGCTAAATTCTTAGAAAATCCAACAGATGAAATTATTGATTTGCAAGCAAAAAAATTACATCTTATGTATAGTTATAGAAAAACTTTTTCTGTAATAGATGCAAATAATAATAAAGATAAGAATATAGGTTCTGCTATACAAAGTTATATCTATACAATAGCTGTAGCTAAAGATATGGAAAATTACGCAAAGCATTTGAAAACAGAAGCTAAAGATAGTGATTTGAAAACATTTCTTCAAATGGAAGAGGACTATGCTTGGTTTTGGCGAAATATGTTGACTGATGAACTTGGATTAAATAAAGAAGATGGTGTGTATTCTTGGCTTGAAAGAAATGCAACTTTAAATTTAAAACATGAATACGTTATTATTGATGATTATGATATTAATTTTGGACCTTATAGTTATCAAGAAGATATAGGACCATCTGAAAAAGAAAATTTAGGCGAAAATTTTCAAAATTTAGAGAATATTCCGCCTAAAACAATTGATGATATTGCAGGTATGATTATTAATGATACTGCTTTAGGTATCAAACCTGAATTTAATCAAACACAAAAAAATAAAATAAGTGATTTGGCTATTAAATTAGAAAATAAAATAAGTAAAAATGATGATTCATTACAACCTGATATTGTTGATGAAGATGTTTTGAATTATTTGAATCAAAAAGCAAAATATATAAAAAGTTCAAAAGAAGTGGTAGAACTTTCAAAAAAAGAAAATTATAATGCGCTTATTTCTACTGCATTATTGGCAGAGTATCAAAAAAATATTGCCAATGTGTCGTATGACAAAATAAAGTTTAGAAAAGATGTTGGTGAAGATTTTATTAATCAACAAAAAGAAATTTTAAATGGACATATAAATTTAGATATATTAAAAGAATCTTCAAATATGCTAATTAATTATATTTTAAATTCAAATGATGAAAATTCGCTAAACGATAAAGAATTTTTAAAGTTTTCTTAATCTTTTTTTTTAATAATTCAAAAAACATTTGTGAAGGCTTGAATTTTTTTATGTAAAAATAGGGTAGATAATAATTTGTACGGCTTGTTCAATAGATCTAAGTAATATTACTTTTTGTAAAAATTATATTTTATTTCTAAAGTTTTATTTCTTCTTTGTCGATAAGTGACAAGGTAGTACAAAATGAGGATTTTTAAATGACAGATATGAATGTTTCTGTGCAAAGGATTGCAGCGCGAGTTGCTGAACAAGTTTCTAATGCCAATCCTAATGTTGAAAACGAGGATGCTCCAAGCCTTTTTTTTGAAGGTGAAGATGAGTCTAACGTAGAGTGTGAATGTGAGGATGTTATTGATTCGCCTTCTACAATTGCTGAAAAAGTTGCTAATGTAGCAAAAGAAGCTGCTGAAAAAATAAAAGGACAATCTTCTATGTCTGAAAAAATTGCCGAAAAAGTAAACGAAAGACTGGAAGAAATAAAAGAAAAAGTGGAAGATTTAAAGAAACCTTCTATAAAAGATGCATTAACAATTACTATTAGGGATTTATTGCAAAAACCAGAGGTTGATTCTGATGTGGCTGAGCTTGACGCAGATGGCGATGGAAAAATTACAAAAGAAGAATTGTTAAATTATGGTTCAGGGGAAATTAGTCGTAATCCTTGGGATAAAGATGATGATATGAAAACTTCTTTTGATGAATATTCAGATGGGCAAGTATATAATCAGGCAATGAATTCAATCTCTGAAGAACAAGCTAAAAAATATGAAGAAGCAGGGCTTAAAGTATTTAATATTAATGGAAAATATTTAGTAAGTACAAAAACAATGGTTGAGTACGGATATGAAAATACTGATATCTCCCGTAGGCTTGATAAAGATGATGATGGCGTTATTACAAAAGAAGAAGTAATGGATGCTTATTTAAATGAGTATGATCAAAAAATTATAGATGATTCGAAAAAAAGTGGTTTGTTAGGGCGAATAGGGAATATTATTAAAGATAGTCAATAAGAATGAAATTTAATTAACGGCGAAGATTTATATCTTCGCCGTTTTTTGTGATGGTTATTATGTTTGGCTATTTGTTATTATTTGCTTTGTTTAATTTTTCTGCGTATTTTGCTTCATGCTTTGCTTGAATTTTGTCTTTAACTGTAATAGCTGTTTTTACTGCTAAAGCTGTTCCTACTAAAGTTAAAGCATAAGAAGCAAAACCACCTAAGTTTGTTAATTTAACTTTTTTCAAGATTTCTTTTGATAAGTTGCCGTTTTTAACTAAGTTTTTAGCAATTCCTTGACCTCTTAAAGTGGCAATTCCTTCTTCTAAAACTATTGGTAACATTGATAAAGCTGTCAATCCTGCTGCGTTTTTCTTAACGAAATCAGCTCCTTTTTGGATTGCATTATCATTTTCTTTTGGTGTATCTGTTGTTTTTCGTTTGTTTAATAAAGAAGCAGTTAAAATAATTGCAGGGGCAATTAATGCTAAAGGACGAACTTTTTGTAAACCCTTTAATAATTTGTTGCCATTTGCGTTTAAAGCGTGACCCATTTCGTGAAAAACACTTGTTTGTAAGTGGTGGCTTGGGGTTATGATTTTATTGGCTTTTGGTAAATAACCTGCATTTAAACCAAATTTGAATTGAATCGCATTTGCACCTTTTTTAACAGATTCACTTAAATCAACATTTTGATTATTGCCTAATAGTTTTTTCATTAGGGGATTGTTTCTCATTTCTTCTGCCAATGCTTTCAATGCTTTTTTGTCTTTTTTTGAAAAATTGTCTTTTGTAAAAAGATTAACAAAGTCTTTAGCTTGTTTTGGAAGAGCAATTTCTTGCATTTTGAAAACCTTAACGCCTTTTTCTGCAAGGTTAGAATCTTTGAGTCCTTGCTGTACGGCTTTAGATAGTTCTACGCTATCAGCTTTAGAAATTACAGATGCTTTTCTCATTGCAGCTATTGCGCCAATGCTTGCAACTGATGTTGGGATTGTTGCGGCAGAGTATACCATTTGGCCTCGATTAAAACCTGTATTTCGGTCGGCTTGTTTTTCATAATATTTATTTCTGATTTTTGTAAAAATATTGTTTTTAACTTCCATACTTACTTTTCCTTTTTTATTTTTGTACCTTTATAAAACAACTGAAGGTTTGAAAATGACTAAAAAAGATAAAATGTTTCTAATTGTTACAAATATAATAAAACCCCTCAAAAACAGAGGGGTTTTATTTGTTTATTTTTGTTCATCCCAAGCTTTTTCAAGAACTTTTAATTTCATTGCGATGGCAGGGTTTTTATTAATTGCTGCAAAAACCATTTCCATAACATCTGTTAATTTGTAAGAGAATGCTGATGTTTCATCTCCACCATATTTATGGGTTAATTCGTGTAAGCTTGTTCCTAACATGTTAGAAAAGCTTTCTTTGTTAAGTGTTGTTTTATCAACCCAGAAACCTAAAGATTCTCTATTTTTTATTATGGCTTCTGCACTTGCGAACTTGTAAGTATTGTTTTCATCTTGAGCATTTCTATCGAAAATATAGATTTTTGTATCTAATTCTTTATCTGTGAAAAGACCTTCTTCCTCTAAAATTGGTTTGAATAATTGTATGGCCTCTTTTAAAATTAAAATTTTATTCTTTTCAGTTTCTGTTGGTTCAATAGGTTTATGTTTGCGAGCTTCAGTCACTAAATCATTTAATGTTTGCATACCAAGACAACTAAAATCATCTTCGCAGATTCTGTAGCCTGCTCGTTTATATTGTTCAACTAATTCGTCAGAAACTCTTGATGAATAAGCAACATATTTGTCGTTTGGGAAATTGATTTCTATATCATTTCTAAATCTTGCGCCCCAAAGTAAGCCAGAAAGAAAATCTTTTTCTCTTATTTCATTTCTTTCTTTGCCATATCTTTCGTCAACATCCCAATATTTTTCAAAAGAGTGAATTATTTTTACAGCCTCTTCTGTATTCATATTTTCTTTCGCGAATAACCACTGTGCTATCGTTTTTATATTCGTTTTTGTTAAAGATGTTCTGTCTCTAGATGGATCAAAAATGAGATCCCAACCGTATTTTACTGGCGGTTTTTTCTTGATACAAATGTTCACCCCGCCTAAATTTTCATAACCACCATCTACTTCAAAAGCTTGTCCGGCGATATAAAATCTACCTTTTTCGTTTTTATCTGTAAATTTAATACTTACAATATCATTTTCAAAATCAGGATTTTTGAAGGCCGGATTATTGTAGTGATAAAATCTATCAAAAGATTTAATTATGGTTTTTATAAAGTCTACATTATCTGTATCAAATTCAATATAATTCCCATCAACTGGTTCTACTTTATCAAGTTGATAAGCTAATGCTCTCTTGCCAAATTCTGTATTTTCAAAATTCCAGTTTACTTTCCAATCGTTAGAAACAATATCTACATTTTCTGCTCCTTTGTCTTTTAATAACTTTAAAACGACCATTTTAAGTCCTTCGCCGTAGTTACCTGCTGCTTTATCATTATTTCTTTTAGAAGTTTCACCAAGTAATATTGCTTTGTCTGGAGAGAAAGTTGATTTGCCTTCAATTTTTACTGTGTATTTGCCATTTTCTTTAGGCGTAACATTAAATTTTACGCCATCTAAAGTTTGTCCGTGTCCATCATAAAAGTTTTGTAATAAATCTCTTGCGATTTTATCGTCATCCCATACTAATGAATCTGCGTAAGTTTCACTTATTGTTGTAATGGTTTTTTCTATTGGATTTGCAGATGTGTAATCGTGAATTATTTTCATTTCGGAACTTTGTGGGAATTCAAAACTATATGGTTCATTTTCTTTGAATTCTGGATAGATTAATTCTTTTGCATCGCTTCTTAAAGTGGTTTTTTGATATTCTGCTGGTAAATTAATAGGTTTAATATTAGATAATTGTGTTTTATTTTTTTCATTGTCTGCTAAATTTGGAGCAGAAGGATATGGTAATTTTTTACCATTTAGTTCTTCTATTTTTATTTTAGCTGCTTCATCTACATTATTTGGTGCTGAAATTTCATCAATTTTATTTTTTAGTGCAATGTTGTTTTCTTGTAAATCTCTTGTGGTTTTTTCAAGTTCACCATTCTTTTTTGTTAATTCATTATTTTGGTTTTGTAGTTCATTGTTTGTAGTTTCCATTTCATCTTTTTGTTTTTTAATTTCGTTAGTTCTTTTTGATGAAATCGCAAAAACAGCTAAGCCAGATGCAACTGCAGCGAAAATCATTTTAAAAGCATTTTTGACTTTTGTAGTGAATTTTTGTCTTTTAATTTTTTTTTCTTCATTTTTTTGTGAGAAATCTACAGTGTCTGTTTCGTTTTTCTTTAAATGTTTAGTAAATTTTGTATTGCAAAATTTACGGGTTGATACATTCCCAATTCTACTGATATTCATATTTACACTCCTACTTTGTTATCTCAATAAAAAAAATTCGCTGTTTGAAATTTACAAAAACGAATAATTTCTGTTTACAATAATTAACAATGTTTTTCTTGTTTAATAGCAAAAAAATTTTTTATGGTTTTTATTTTTGTATCTAAAATTTAGAAGAGGGAATATAATGGTAAAGCCAATTTCCATTAATTTAGTAGGAAATAAATTTAATACAAATCAAATTAAATCTAATAATTATTTGTTAAATACTCCAATTCAAGATGTTGCTTGTTTTTCAACAGGAATAAAACAAGAAAAACTTATTGATGTTAAAACAATAGGTAATGCAACTCATATTAGTTTTAAAGGACAATTAAATAATCCCATACAGCCATCAATTCAAATGAAGGTTCGTGGTGTTTCTGTCCATCAAAGAAATTTTGGAGATAAAGATTCAACTCCATTAGATAGAAACATTGAGAATTTGGCTAATAGTGATTGGTATGATGGTAAAAAACTTAGACATAAGATTGAAAAAATTGGCCAAAAAGAAAAAGTTGTTTTATATGATGAAGATTTTGGTGAAATAGGTAGAGTTCCTGATGAAATTACTCCTCAAATTTTAGATTTATTAAAAGATAGTAAAAAAGATTATCAATTTACATTATCAAATGTTATTGCAGGTATGACCAAGGGTGCTGCAACAATTGGTTTAAGAGTTAATTTGATATGTACATCTAATAATCCAAAAGTTAAGAAACAAGCAGATAGAACATTTGATGAATTATTAAATTCGCCAAGTGCAGAAATTAAAGATTGTATTATGCAATATCAGCCAAAAACATCACCAGAAGAGATTTTAGGCAGAATTTTTGATGTTAATGCAGTGAAATATGGTCTTAAAGAAACACAAGAGATTAAAGGTGTTGTAAAAAATATAGTTAATGAAATAAAAGATGATAAAAATCAAAATATTTTATTAATTGGTCATAATTTGCCTGATGGTGATACTATTGGTTGTGTTTTAGGTATGGAAGCTGCTATAAAAGCAAATTATCCTGAGAAAAACGTTGACTGTGCAATTGATGATAAATTACCTGGTTTGTATAGAGATAAATTACCAAATATTGATAAGATAAAAATTCCATATAATTTTTCAGATATTGAGCAGTTGCATTCTGCAATTGAATATATTAAAACTTTGCCTCATTCAAGAGAGAATAAATATAAAGTAAAAGAATATAGGGCAGAAATAGCAAGATTATCTATGCCAGATAAGTATTTTGACTTTGACGTCGCAGAAGGTGAAGAACCCAAAAAATATGATTTAGTAATTTTAATGGACGTACCATCACCATCAAGATTTACTTCTGCATTTAAGCCATATCTTGAAAATGCTGGTAAGGTTATTTATATCGACCATCACCCATATCAACATTCTAAATGGAAAGAAGCAACAGAAGAAACAGGTCTTGATATGCAAAAAGTGCAAGAGGATAATTTGGCTTTTGTTGTAGAACAAGTGCCTGCGGCAACTCAATTGGTTTCTGCAATTAGTTCTGAAGCAGGTTTATTAGATAATTTATTTGATCAAGAAGATTATGCGAAACAATTTGTGGCAGGTATCGTAAGTGGTATGTCGAGCGATACGGGTAGTTTTATTAGGACTGCAAATTTTACCCCTGAAGATATTAAAAGCCCAGTAAAAGAAAGACCTAATTTCTTGCCTGAAGGTTTATCTAAGTGGTTTATTGATAAATTGGGAAATAAAATAGACAAGAAGTGGTTAAGAGAAAATATTGTATATGATATTTCTGACAAATCAAATGGAATTACAGATAAAAGCCCTCGTGAAAAAATGATTAATTATGCCATAAAATCAAGACGTATAGAGCCTGATGTTGGTGTTGGTTTTATTAGTATGTCTTATGAAGATTTATATGATATTTGGGAAACAGCAAAGAAAGAAGATAAAAAAATAACATTCGCTGATGTTCAAAATAGCATAAAATATTCAGAAGTTATGGGCGCTTTAAGAGAATCACCAAAACTTAATGGCGGAAGAAGTTCTGGTATTTCTACATATAAATCTCCTTATCAAGATGATAAAATTGCAGTTTTGATTCTACAAGATAAAAAAGCTGGAGAATTGGCAGAAGATTCAAGACTTTTTGATACAAATAGTTTGCGTTTGTCAATTCGTTCTCGAGAAGGAACAAACTATGCAGAAATGATTGCAGGTATGTTTGGTGGTGGCGGGCATGCATCAGCAGCTGGCGCAAGAATAGAATTACCTAATATTAATGTTAAATCTAAAATAGCGTTGATAATTGATGGTCAATTACAAACTAATCCATACAAAATTTATAATGCGCTTCAAGATAATTATGATATAAAGCATGATAAAGATATTCCTGAGGAAGATAAAAGCCAACAAATGCACACTATTGAGGTTGTTGAAACTCCTGAAGGCAAGTCTATACAAGGCTTAATCACCAATGTAGTCAAGGTAATGAGAGAGTACTCTAACTTTTAATGCAGTTTGAAACTCAATATGGTTAATAATGACAAGCCTTTTTGCGAATATTGTATTTACAAAGTTAGTAAAAACTTGTATAATAAGTCTATTATTTTATTGTCTGCAGTTTAAAGAGGAAAAAGAGATGACAGAACAAAAGTATTCAGATGCTGAATTTGAAGCATTACTTAGTAATTACGATTATAGTTTCCAAAAGGGAGATTTAGTCAAAGGGATAGTTTGTTCTTATGATTCATCGGGTGTAATTGTTGATATTGGTTCTAAAACTGCAGCATATGTTCCAACAAAAGAAGCTATTGTGGATAAAACAGTTTCTTTAGAAGAAACATTAAAGAAAAATCAAGAATACGAATTTTTAATTATACGTGAAGAAGATGAAGATGGCAGATTTATGCTTTCTTATAAAAAAGTTGCTATGGCATACAGCTGGAGAGAACTTGAACAACTTAAAGATGAAGATGCAACTGTTGAAGGTATTGTTGTTTCAGTTGTTAAGGGCGGTGTTCTTGTTGAAGTTAAAGGCGTAAGAGGTTTTGTTCCTTCAAGTCATTTAAAACTTAAAGCAAGTGAAGCTGTTGTTGGCGACACTATGGAATTAAAGATTTTAACAATGAATATGCAACAAGGCAATTTCATTTTATCAAATAGAAAAGTTTATTCAGAAGATAAAGAAGAAACAAAAGCAAATTTATTTGAAACAGTTGAAGTTGGTCAAATTTTAGAAGGCGAAGTTGTTAGAATTACAGACTTTGGTGCGTTTGTTGATATTGGCGGTGTTGATGCATTATTACCTTTATCTCAAATTTCTTGGAGATGGGTAGATCATCCTTCTGATATTTTACAAGTTGGCGCTATGGTAAAAGTTGAAGTTATTGTTGTAGATAAAGATAAACAACGTATTAGCTTGAGCTTAAAAAATCTTGAAAAAGATCCTTGGATTGAAGCTAAAGATAAAATTAAAGATGGCGATAAAGTTGAAGGTACTATCACAAGAATTAAACATTTTGGTGCGTTTGTTGAAGTATTTACTGGGGTTGAAGCATTGTTGCCAAACAATGAATTAACTGAATATCAAAATCAAAAGAATGTAATTTTAAAAGTTGGTGATAAAATAGAAACAACTATTTTAAAATTCAATCCAGATGACAGACGTATAAGTTTAAGTATCAAAAATGACTAATAATCAAAAAAAACTGATAGTATTTTCAGGTAAACAATTTTCGGGTAAAGATACCGTTGCTAAAATTCTTCTTGAGAGATTAACTTCTTTCAAGAGAATTGGCATAGGTGATGCTATAAAAATGATGTATTCTAAAAAAACAGGTTTGAGTTTAGAAGAAATTGAAAAAAATAAATCTGTTTATAGGCAAGATTTAATTGATTTAGGTGATTGGGGTAGAGCTCAAGATCCTGATTATTGGTTGAATTCTATTGTTGCTTATGAAGGTAATACAATTGTTACAGATATAAGAGTTAAGCACGAGCTTGATTTATTTCGTTCGCACGGTGCTTTTGCAATAAGAGTTGAAGCAACAGAAGAAGCAAGAAGTAAGCGTGGTGTTTTGGCTTCTAAAGATGATGTAACAGAAACTCAATTAGATTCTATAACTGATTGGGATTATGTTATTGAAAATAATGAAGGCTACGAAGAATTGCTTGAAAATACAGAAGTTTTAATCAAAACAATAAAAGAAAAATTTGGCGAAGACTTATAATCGCTTAACACATTGTAAATTCTTAGTTGACTTTGGTTTATGTGCAAGATAAACTTAAATCATAATGTACGTTAGTGTACATGTGTGTAGATAGGTAAATCGTTCCGAAAAGCGCAAGCTACGATTACCTCAAATGAAAGGAATTAAAAATGTTCGCAATTATTGAAACAGGCGAAAAACAATACCAAGTAACTGAAGGTCGTTACGTTGATATCGAACTTTTAGACAACGAAGTTGATTCAAAAGTTGTTTTCGAAAACGTTATTATGCTTGTAAATGGTAAAAAATCAAAAGTTGGTCAACCATATGTTAAAAATGCAAGCGTTGAAGGTAGCATTGTAAAACACGATAAAGCTAAAAAAGTTATCGTTTACAAACAAAGAGCTAAAAAAGGCTACAGAAGAAAACAAGGTCATAGACAACAATTTACAAGAGTTATGATTAGCAAAATCAGAACTACAGCAAAAAAAGCTGATGCAGCAGAAGCTACTTCAGAAGAATAGTTTAAGAAAATAATTTAAGGAGAATATAAA
>JAZSQW010000080.1:0-6418 GCA_045538205.1 Candidatus Avigastranaerophilus sp.
AACAGAAGAAGAAATTCAAGCTGCTAATAATGCATATAAAACCGGTATTTCTTTGGTGAAAAGCAGAGCTTATGAGAGCGCAATTCAAGCATTTGAACAAGCATTAAGTATAAATCCTGAAATGACAGATGCTTACTATAATATTGCAGCAATTTATATTTCACAAAAAAAAATTGACGAAGCTTATGATATTTATATGAAGATTTTGGCTATTAATCCAAAAGATTATGATGTTATTTTACAAGCTGCTAAAATTTCATATAATAGAAAAAATTATTCATTAGCTTTAAAATATTTAAAATATATTCCTTCAAGTTATGAGAATTTCTATATTGCTGAGCAATTAAAAAAAGATGCTCAGGAAATGTTTGATGCACAAAGAGGAAAGATTGAACGTTCTAAAATAACTGTAGCTGACAAAAATAAAGCTATTTTATTGGATAATTTTGAAGCACCTGCAGGTGTTGTTGTCGATTCTGAAGGCAATATGTTTGTTGCTTGTTATTCTGATAATTCGATTGTAAAAATTGATGAAAGCAAAAGACGTTCTAACTTTGTTAAAGATTATTTGTTAGAAGGTCCTATTGGCTTAGCAATTGATGCTTATGATAATATTTACGTTGCTAATTATGATGCAAATAATATTCTTAAAATATCTAAAAATGGAAATGTTTCTATCTTTATGGAAAAAGTTTCCCACCCTTATTTCTTATACATAAAAGATGATGTTTTGTATATTTCTGAACAAGGGAATGATGCTGTTTTAAAATATAATTTAGCAACTACGAAATAGGAACATTTCTATTTTGCATTGTTCCACCAACTTCGTATAAATCAATATTTTCTCTGATTCTATTATTAAAATCTTCAATTGTTTTAAGCGTAATATAAGGATCTATTTCGTAAGAAGGCGACATTGATTCGAAAGCTTTAATCATTCCATTTGAATTTTTTATAGATTTTTTCATAAAATCAATAACTTTTTGATATGAACCATCGTGGTTTCTATCTTCAAAATAGTGTGATAAATAGAATGGTGAAGCGAAGGCTATAATTGGTTTTTGTTTTTCTTTACTTAAACAGTCTATTACTTCTTTGTATGTATTTTCAGAAGCAGAAACAAGCTCTCCTGTTTCTGGATCTACGTGTGTTGAATATTTTTCAAAAATTTCTCTGATTGTTTTATTGAAATTATCATCATCTGCGTCAATATTTGTACTTGATTTAAATACAGAATCATCAAAACCAAATAAAGGGTTTCCTAAAGAGTTTAGAATAGATTCTACTTCTTTATATAAAGTTTCAGGGTTTTTTGTTCTGCTCTTTAAAGCATCTCCACCTTTTCCTTCTGCATATTCTCTTGCTCTCCAATATAGATTAGAAACTGTGTAATCTTTGCTGAATAATAGTCTGTTTTGTTCAGCAAATTCTAATATGTTGTATGCAAAATCAGGATATATTTTATCAATTTCAATAATAAAATTTAGTGGCATTTTTTTTCTTTTTTCAAGAGTTGTATCTACAAATTTTGTAAGATTTTCTGAAAATGGATTAATTCCGTATACAAGCATTTCGCTATTTTCATAATTTATTTTTGAAGTAGGTGCTTCGTGAGCATAAGATAATTTTATAGCAGGTACTAATTTAAAATGTTGATATTTTTCTGGCTCTTCGCCAATAGTTCTGATGACTTGACGAATTCCATATATATTGTCTTTGTCTGTAACTGCAAAAATAAATTTTTTACCAGTTTTTTCATAGTATTTTTTAGCGTGATTTTCTACTTTTTTTAGTAAATCGTCAATCTGTTCTTCTGTTTTACTTGAAAATAAAGTGGCATAATCTAAATCAACGCTGTATAAAGTATTTTCATCAAAACTTTCATCGTATACAAAATTTTCTGTTTTTAAAGTAGGAAGAATTTCTTCAAATTCATCAGGAGACATTATATTTTCAAAGTTTTGAGGTGGAATGATTTCTTCAAAACCACTTTTGATTCCTTCAGCTATATCCTTTTGGAATGTTGTTGGTTCTTTTTGTGAAAATGGTTTTATTTCTATTTCTCCAGAAGAGAAAATATTTTTTAAAGATTGAAGAAAACTTGGTCTTTTTATTTGCGCACAAAAACTTGGAGCAAAACTATCTTCTTTTAAGGGTGTAAACTGTCTAAAAGTTGTTTTGTTTTGTAATGATTGTTGTTTTATTGGGGTGATAGATATTTGATTAATCATTAAAACTCCAAATATTTAATTTGTTTGTATAAGGTTTGTAAAAATAAAAGTTGTTATATTTTTAAGTAACGTTAAGATTATTTTCTTAATTTCTTATCTATTAGTATTGTCAGAGCTGTTAGTGTGGAAATAAGTGCAATAATAGAAAATCGTTTTTTTCTTACCTCTCTTTTTTCTTTAGTAATAATATCTTTTTGAAATTGTAGTCTTTCTGCTTCTATTTCTTTGAGTGTGTTGTAAATAGAATATTTATATGTAGGTTGAGGTATATAGACATCTTTCGAATTCCTGCCGTTAGTGTTTTTTGTTAACTTTCTTGCAGGAATAACGTTATTATTTGTTGTATTTAGGGCATTTAATATATTAGTCATGTTAAATTACTCTCGTGCATTATAAAAAGCAAAGGAAGAAAAATTCGCTAATAAAAAGGAATAAAATAATAAAACTTTACAATTCGGAATTTCTTGTGTAAATTTTTGTTAAAAGCTTAGTCTAAAAAGGCAATAAAATGGCTTTATGAGAATTAAAAATATAGAGTTTTTCTGCATGCAAAGGAGAAGATAGTGAAAATTTCAAAAAATAACTTGCCGGTACAAAATACATCTTTTAAAGGTCATAAGGTATCTTTAGATAAAAAAGGTGGAGTTGAACACTCTTTTTATTATTTGTATGACAAGAATAAATACAATTGCGCACTTGAGTTGTATCAATTGGATGTTGATGACAAATTTAATTATTCTGTTGTTGATAGCTCAATAGAATCTATACCAATGGATAAAGGTGTTGTTACAAGACAAATAGATGAAATGACTGGTTTCGCATATCGTTTTAAATTAACTGAATTAGATGCTAATGGTAATGAAATTAAAGGCAAAGTTTCTTATGCCTTTGATAATGGTGCAGTAATTGGAATTTTCGATAATGACCCTTCAAATAAATATAATGTTGTATTAGCAAATCGTGCAACAATAAATAAAAATGGACCTATGCAGTTGATTATGCCAGATGGTTATAATCCAGAAAAATTGAATGCAGCATTAAGAGCTAAAACAATTAATCCTGTTACAAGAACACACGCTAATAAATTTGGCGGTAACTTAGATGGTATTATTGCAAGACTTGATGATATTGAAAAAGAAGGTATCGTAAGAATTGTTGGTACTCCATTTACTAAGGATTCTATTTCTTCTCATAAATATTGGACAGAAAATGCTTTTAGAGTAGCACCTGATTTTGGTAAAGAAAAAAGTTTTGAAGAATTACAAGTTGAATTATTTAAACATGGTATCAACTGGGTATCTGACGCAGCCTTAGTTAATGAAGGTTTTGGTGGAATTCATGTTAATGAGTTGTTAAGACATGGTAAAAAATCTTTTGCTCAAAATATGTTTAATATTTCTGGTACTGTAAAATTAGGTGTTTTACCTGCGCAAACAGATTATGCGAGAATTAAATTTGTGAATGCTCCTTTTGTTCTTGATGCGGAAAATAAATTAACTTTTGATAATCCAAAATATGACGAAAAAAAACCAACTTATATTCAATTTTATGATCAAAGGTTGGCATCTAAAGCGCAAATAGAACAAGATAGTACTTTTGATACGTATGATAATAAAACAACTAAAAATATTTTTGAAATAACAAAACATGATGATGCTGTATATCCATATTCTTTTGAAGTGTCTCCAACTGAATTATCAGAAAAAGTAAAAGGCGCACAAAATGCTGATGGTAAACTTTTAGTTGGTGATTTAAATACAATAAAAGAAATTTGTGATTTCGGAAATTTTAAAATCGTATCTAAAGGTGAAAGTGGTGGAATAGAAACTTGGGATGGTAATGTTGATATTCCAAAATTAAATTTCTTTACAGATGATAAAGAAAAACAAAAAGGCGCTTTAGCAGTTAGAGATTATGCTATTACTTCAGGTAAATATTGGACTCAATTAACTTCTAACCTTCAATTGAAGTATTTGTCTAAAGTTCTTGCTAATAAAAGTGATAAGTTAGATGAAAATATGATTGGTTCACTTATTGAGGAAAAGGAAATTCCTGCAAGAACAAAAGATGTTGTAGATAATGAAGTAATTGATAATGTATTAAATGGTGAATATCATTCAAGATTATTAAATGATGCTGATAAGTATGTAAAATTTGATGAAAATGGAATAGCATTAACAAATCAATATTCGTTGTCTGATTATATTACTAAAAAAGCTATGGATGTTCCTTTGGAAACAATGCCAGTAGCTTCTAATTTATTATCTATTTTAACTTCTCCATATATTGCTAAAAAACCTAATGCAGAAGACGAAATTGGTGTTTCAAGATTTGAATTGAATTATAATCAAAATCTTAATTTGCCAGAAGAATATTCAGATGTTTATAACAGAATGGATAGTTTCTATATTGAAGCTTTAACTCCAAAGATAAATGAAATTCTTTCTAATGTTACAGATATTGCTGATGCTCAAGGTGATGTTAGTGATTATGGAAAATATGTGATATCTGAAATCGTAAATGATTTAACAAAATATTTAATTGTAAAATCACTTGCTCCAGATGCTGATATAAAAGTTGATGATGAAGGTAATTTTGATTTTTCAAATTTAAAAGAAGATGATATTACAATGCAATCTTTAGGTATTCCATATGATGGTTTGTCACTTGATAAAGGTGTAAAAACTCCTTTGGAACAAGAAGCAAAAAAAGTAATGACAGCTTTAGAAACAGGTATAAATAACGTTATAATTGATGATGCATTGAAAGCAAAAATTAATAATCGTTTTAAAGATAGAACATTAAATGATTTTAAAATGGCAGAAATGATATTGGATAGAACAGAATCTGGTTTGGGTTGGAGAATTGATGCTACAAAAGATATTGTTTCTATTTCTGATGTAAGAGCTAAACATGCTAATATGCAAGATGCTTGGGATAATGTTATTTCCTTCTGGAAAGGATATAACGAAATTGTTCTTCAAGAAAACCCTCACGCATATACGACTGCAGAAATTACAGACCTTTATGATTTATTTAAAGGGGCAACATCTGATTCTAAATATATTTCTGATGCTGATGCAGAAAGAAAATTTATAGAACAGACAGGTATTACATCTGTTGCTAATTATAATTATTTCTTCTCTAAATTGCCAAGTTTGTTCGCACCTGTTTTATTTGATTTTGATGAAAATGCTTGGGAATCACGAAAAGAAATGAATAAAGAACTATCAGAAAAGATGGTTAAAGGTTGGGATGTTAATCCTGGTTTCTTGTTCCAAAGTCCAGCTGATGGTGTTATTAATTCATATACTTTCGTTGGTAATCATGATAAACCACGTGTATTACATTTGTTAGCTGTTGATCAAACATATGATAAATTTGGTTTCTTCCGTCAAGAGACTATTTCAGAAAAAGATAATGATGATACACGTGAAAATAAAGAATTCATAAATAATAGCGTGGCTAAAAACAAACAAAGAGTTGCTGAGATTTTAGGTAAAAATGTTTCAGATATTGATTTCTACCAAATTGATACTTTGGCGGCTGCTTCTGCAGATAGATTATTTACTGCTGTTGAAGAAGTTGGGGTTGGTGATAAAAATAATTTTAATATTGTAAAACAATCCATTGCTAAATTGTTACAAGGTAAAAAAACAGATTCGGAAACAAAACAACAAATTTCTTTTGATCCAAAAGCTTTTGGTACAAAATCGTTTGAACTTATTATAAAAGAAGTTTTTGACGAAGCTGAGTTAAATGGTGCTAATTTTGAAAATAGAAAAGAATTAGAAGCAAAAATTTTAGAATCTATTTTAGTTCCTGCGTTTGATAGAATGAAATCAATTTATAAATTAATGATGGTATTACCTGGTAGTCCAACAGACTTCGCTGGTGATAAAGTTGGTTCAACCGGGTTTGAAACAAAAGCAAAAAATTATCATCAACAAAATAGAAACCCTATTAATTGGGAATGGCTTAAAAAAGATGAAGATGATAAAAAAAATCCATATTCATTTGTAAGAGAATATAATAAACAAATGCAACAGATTGCTCAGCTTAGACAAAGACCAGAGTTAAGTGCTTTAAATGATGGTGATACTATTGTTTCTAATCTTGGTGGAATAGATTCTTCAAAAACGCAAGCTTTTATTAGATATAATGATAAATAAGTCGGATCGTAGCCA
>JAZSQW010000008.1:0-4340 GCA_045538205.1 Candidatus Avigastranaerophilus sp.
GGTGGTCGTAATGGTGTTGGCTTACAAGCTGGTTTAAGAATCGCTATTGGTGATGAAACAACAAAATCAAAAGCTGCTTGGTTAAACCCAAGAAAATTAGATACTATTATAGTATTAGATGGCAAAGTTAAGTAGCATAGATTAGGAATATCAGAGCCTCTCAAAAGAGAGGCTCTTTTATAATTAAAAAACGAAATTATCAGGCATTGCCTGACCTACAAGTAAAGAGATTCTTCGGCAAAGCCTCAGAATGACAGTAAAGTAATCCGTCATACTGAGCAAAGCGAAGTATCTCATAAAAATAAAAAGTGCCTTCAAAAGAGGGCTTTTTATTTTTTAAATTTAAATTTACCTTTATTTTAAATTTCTAATATAATAGAAACAAGGGTAAATTATGAAACGAATTAACAGAATATTATTAATAGCAACATTATTATTCTTATCAAATGCGCCAATAACGTTTGCGACTGATAACAATATAAATATTCGTGTAGGTATAAGCAACAACAACTTTCAAAAATATTTATTCGATAGCATTGAATTCAATAATGCGAATTCATTAAACATAATTGACTCTTCTACAGGATACAGAGCACCTGTAAATATAGATTCTAATATATTAAAAATAACTTCTGAAAATAATCTTTTCAAAATTTACATAGATAACATTTTAGTGGCAAGAAATTTATCTGGACCGATTTTAATAGGAACACAAAAAGACAATCTTATTGGAATAAAAGATTTAACAAGAAAAGGCAAACCTGCTTTATATAGAGGGCTTATTGAACTTAAAAAATCAACGAAAGAATATAACAAATTTGCAATTGTAAATGTATTAAGCTTAAAAAACTATTTAAGAGGCGTTGTTCCTAACGAAATGCCAACAAAATTTGGTTTAGAAGCATTAAAATCTCAAACAGTTGCAGCAAGAAATTATGCGATTTCTCCAAGATTAAAAGCATATGAAGAATTTGATTTATGTGATTCTGTTGCTTGCCAAGTTTATTTTGGAGCTAATACCGAAGAAGACCTTTCTGACCAAGCAATTGAAGAAACTAACGGTATTATTGCTTTAAGCAATAAAGACAAACCTATTTTGGCTTTATATAGTTCAACAGCTGGTGGACACACAGAAAGTTACGAATATGCTTTTTCTGATCCTCAAACAAAAGAATTCCCATCAAATAGTGTTCATTTTTTAACAGGAGTTCCAGACAAACCTGAATTTATAGATTTAAGCATAGAAGAAAATGCCGAAAAATTTTATACATCTTCTCCAGAAGCATTTGATGACTTATCACCATATTATAGATGGTCAAGAGATTGGACAAAAACAGAATTAGAACAAGTTTTGGCAAGCAATTTAGTAAAACAATCAAAAACAGGATTTGTAAAACCAGAATTAAATAGTGAATATGATTTTGGCAAACTTATATCTATAAAACCTCTTTTAAGAGGAAAATCAGGTAAAATTGCCAAATTACAAATTCAAACAACAAAAAATACTTTTATAGTAGAAAAAGAATTAGTAATCAGAAGAAGCTTTACAAAAGATGGCAAGGCACTACCAAGCGCAAACTTTGTAATTTCATATATTGATGCACTAACACCTGTATTTAAATTTTCAGGCGGTGGATACGGGCACGGTGTTGGTCTAAGTCAATGGGGCGCAGGAAAAATGGGATCATTAAATTACACTTTTGATGAAATTTTGCAACACTACTATCAAGGTACAAAATTAGCAACAATTCCTGTTAAAATTAGCCAATACAATCCAACTGAAGATATAAATTTTTATAGTCCAAACAAAAATAATAGCGTTATTATAAAAAGTGATGTTAAGATAGATAAATTAATTATATGTATTAATGGCGAAGAAATAGGAACTGAAATAAAAGAAGAAATAACAAAAGTAGATATTTCAAAACACGTTGATGAAGGAGAAAACACAATTTATTACTGTATTGAAGAGTACAATGATAAAGAAAATCCATCAATAGAAGCCTTTGTTATTGTGAAAGAGGCAATAAATGAAGAGTAGTGAAAATTCTTTATTAAAAGCAGCTTGGCTTATTGCTTTTGTAACAATAATTTCTAAATTTGTTGGGTTTTTACGTGATATTTGCGTAGCAAACTATTATGGCGCAAGTATGGTTTCAGATGCTTATTTTTATGCTTATCAAATCCCATCTTTAGCAATTATTTTAATGGGTGGAGTAGGTGGACCATTCCACAGTGCAACTGTTAGTGTTTTTGCAAAAATGGTAAATCCTAATGGAGAAAAACCATCTGAAGAAGTTAATAAACTATTCAATACCTTTTTAACAGCAACCTTCATCTTTTTTGCGATATTAGCAGTTTTAATCTTTATATTCGCAGAACCAATTTTACAATTCATAATTCATTCAAATAATTCTGAATTAGTATCTTTATCAGCAATGCATTTAAAAATAATGACTCCTGTAATATTAATTGGTGGTATTATCGGCATATTTTATGGTCTTTTAATTACATATAGATGTTTCTTATTACCTAATATTTCACCAGTTTTAATGAGTTTGAGTATTATTACAGTAATAAGCTTAGCAAAAGGTGATAATTCAGGAATATATTTAGCAATTGCAACTGCAATTGGTGCCGTATTAGAATTTGCATTCCAATATCCTGGAGTAAGAAAATTAGGTTTTAAAATAAAGCCTAATTTTGATTTTAAAAACAATCCAAAATATAAAAATCTAATAGAATTAGTATTCCCAGCCGCATTAAGTTCAACTATAGGGCAAATTTATGTTTATGTTGATATGTTCTTTGCTTCTCAGCTTCAAGAAGGAGCTTGGACTGCAATTGGTTATGCTAATAGAATTTTCCAATTCCCTGTAGGTATTTTAATGACTGCATTTTTAGTGCCTTTATTCCCTATTTTTTCTAAATTAATAGGTGAAAAGAACTATGAAGAAACAAAATATTATTTCCATAAAGGCGTTGGAATTTTAAACTTTGTCGCAATTCCAATTATGTTCGGAATAATAATGTTAGCGTCAGATGTTGTTCAATTAATTTTCCAACGTGGACAATTTGACTCTAATGCAACATATATGGTATCTCAAGCATTGATATTCTTATCTTTAGCAATCATTCCTTATGTATTTAGAGATTCAGTTACAAGAATTTTCTATTTATTTAATGATTCAAAAACACCATTCTTAGTTGCATTCTCTTCTATCGTATTAAAATTTATTCTTAACTATTTCTTTATAGATAAATTAGGAATTGCAGCAATTACACTTTCAACATCTTTAGTAACACTATTTAATGCTACTTTATTAGGAATAATTTTATTAAAGAAAATAGACTTAGGTTATAAATTATATTTTAAAAATCTTATAAAAATGGTATTAGCCGGTTTTATTTCTTTTGGACTTGTTTATTTCATTTATAGAGCTTGGCAAATAGAAAATATAACTTGGTTAATGTTAGCAATAAAAACAACTATTATTACTATTTTATGTATGATTACTTACACAATAACTGCCGTACTATTAAAAATAGAATATGTAGGTGAATTAATTGAAAGAACTAAAAACTATATTAAACAAAAATTCGTTCGTAAATGAATTGAATTCTATTTTAAATAATGGTGGAGTTATAGCCTTCGTAACAGATACTGTTTGGGGGATTGGCTGTTTGCCTAATAATAAAAAAGGGGTAGATAAAATCTACGAACTTAAAAATAGAGATACTTCTAAACCTTTAATTTTAATGTCTGATAAAATTGAAAACTTAACACCATACGTTAAAGAAATACCATCAAAAGCGCAAGAATTAATAGATGATTATTTCCCTGGTGCTTTAACTTTGGTTTTAAACAAATCAAAAAAGACACCTGATTATATAACATCTAACAAAGATACTGTTGGCATAAGAATACCAAATAATGAGTTTTTCAAACAATTATGTTCTAAAATAGAAGGTGGTGTTTTAGCAACAACAAGCGCAAATTTATCAAATCAACCTTCTGCAAAAACATATGAAGAAGCAAAAGAATTTATTGGAGAATTTGTTGATTTCGTTTTTGAAGATTACGAACAAAAATGCAACGGTTTAGAATCAACCGTCGCATTAATTACTGATAATGATATTAAAGTTTTAAGACAAGGTAGTGTCAATATATAATTAATCAAAAAAATGCACCTATAAATAGGTGCATTTTTATATAAAGATCATTGATTAAGAATAAAGGCCAACATTTAATGAAGAAAAATCAAAACCATTTTGCTTATAAAGATCATTAAACCAATCACTCAAAAATACATCTTTTTTTGCAAATTGAACAATAGTAC
>JAZSQW010000087.1:0-2573 GCA_045538205.1 Candidatus Avigastranaerophilus sp.
TAACCAACAGCCATAAATACAACTGTTAAAATACCTTTTTCTCTATCTACGTCAGCAATTGTAATAGGAACTCTTTCTCCGTCTGTTTCAACTCTGAAAATAATAAATTGTCCAGCTTGTGCATTTCTTGTTACGAAAGGGGCATCTATTTTTAATTCATATTGATTAGGGCAAAGTTCTATTTTATCTAAAATTTTATATCCCACGATTTTAACCTCTTTTCTTTGTGTAATTATATCATAAGTTAAAAAATCGGAAAATTTATTTATAAAAAGAAAAGACCGTTGGAAACACGGTCTTGTGAAATAACAAACAATAATTAATTTAGGGGAGGGAGAAAAAATCTTTTTTAATATGTTTGGTTAATATATGCTAACGCAATACTGCTTGCTGCTTCTTGCGTAATATCTGGGAATTCATTCAATGCAGTTGCTGATACTTCGTCAAAATCTGCTTCGAATGCTTTCATAAAACTTGCGATACGGTCTGCTTGTTCAGCATTAACATATTTGTTTACATCTACGGTTTTTGTAACTTTTGCTGGAACAAGATCAGAATTAACTGCTGCCATAAATCCTAATACATCTTTTGCAGCAATTTCTTTTTGAGGCGCTTCTTTTTGATGATTCTTTGCAGCCTCTTTTGCAATCTCTTGATTGTTTTCTTTTGTAAATAAACTTTGCCCTGAAATACCTAATTTAATTGGATTAATGTTTGTCATATTTCATCTCCTTATCGCTTGTTACAATAAAGGTATCGACATTTATTTAATAAACTTTAGGCATGAAGTCTATTTTTTTAAAATTTCCTTAACAATTGTTAATATATTTCCCTAAAATGTTTGAAAACTCTTTGTTTAGGACTATATGTTTTTATTTCTATTTTGTTATTTTTGATTATAGTTTTAATGGCATTATATTCGTCTGTTCTTAAATACTTTTTGTTATTTCTTTCAATAATATCAAGGGTTTCCTTGTTTGGGTGGTTATAAATATTTAAACCTGTTGAAATTATGAACATATCAGAATTTTTTGCAATTTCATTATTCACTGTATTTTTACCACCGTGATGACCTGATTTTATTATTGAAATATTTTCTTTATATTCTTTTGGTAAAGAATTATATGCAATAATGCCTGCGTCTCCCATAAATAAAGCTTTTTTGTCTTTATCTTTTAATAATATAATTATAGATTTTTCATTTTCGTCTTTGATTGTTTTATTTGTTGTTACTGTTGCTTTAATGCTTAAATCTTTTTCTTTTATGATTTCGATTTCTTCTTTAACTATTTGATAATTAATTTTATTTTCTTTTATGTGGTTAATTATGTTTGCAGAAAGAATTGTATCTTCATATGTGTTTGGGAAGTATACTTTTTCTGTTTTGATTTCTTTTAATATGTCTATGCTTCCGCCGGCATGATCTGAGTCAAAGTGTGATAAAATCAAACCGTCTATTTTCTTTATACCTTTTTCTTTTAAGTATTTGATTATAATATTTTTAGCTTGGCTGTTTCCCGATAAATAAGCACTTTTCCCAGTATCTATTATGAAGTATTTATTTTGTGGAGTTCTAATTAAACAACTGTCGGCATTACCAACGCTATAAAATAAAATTTCTGTTTGTTTTAAGTTAATAGGAATAAAAGTTAAACATAAAAATATAGCTAAAATACCGATGGTGGTTAATGTTTTCTTTTTGTTTATTTTGTAAGCAAAAATACAAGTTAATAAAATAACAATTGAAAAATATAAAATTAATTGTACTAAACTTGGTTTCTTAATATCTATAACGGCATTTGGTAAAGCAGAAAAGAATTCGGCAGTTTTGTAGATGTATATTAAAAGTGGATTTAAAATGAAATCTGCTACTAAGCAAATTTTTTGAGCTAAAAATGGTATTAGTGCAAGTGCAGAGCTTATAAAACCGATAAAAGAAACAATACTTAAAACAGGAATAATTGCAATGTTCGCTAAAACAGAGTAAATATTGAAAGTATTAAAATAAAACATTTGTAATGGTGCTGCGTATATTTGTGCAATTAAAGGAATCATACAAGCACCAATTGTGTAATTTATCCACTTGTATTTGAATTTAAAATCAATTAATGGCGCAGTAATAATTAAAGCAAAAGTTACTATAAATGATAATTGAAATCCGATGTCAAAAGTCATTAATGGATTAATGATTAGCATTAATAATCCTACTAAGAATAAAAGGCTTATAGTTGAAGTTTCTCTATCTATTAATTTGCCGATTAAAACTAAAGTTAGCATTAAAAATGCTCTAATAATCGGAGGTCCAAAGCCTGTCATACAAGTATAAACAGAAATTAATGTTATGCCCATTAAAATAGAAAAATTATAGTTGAATTTTAATTTTGTAGCTAAGAAAATCCATATACCAAAAATTAAAGTAACATTCATACCAGAAGCTGCTAAAATATGTAAAATACCTGATTTGGTAAAATTATCTTTTGTTGTTTCGTCAGGATTAACGGCATCATCGCCAAAGATAATACCACCTAATATTTCTATCATTGGAGATGAAATATTTTGTTTGTGGATAGATA
>JAZSQW010000016.1:0-9531 GCA_045538205.1 Candidatus Avigastranaerophilus sp.
AAAGTCTGTTTTAAATCCATTACCATAACTGCCCCTAACTCCAATCATATCGCCAACTTCAAGCTCATGTAGTTTGGATGTAAAATCTCCAATATTTTTAACAGTAATTGAAAGTTCATTATCTCCAATATTGGATATGGACATTGGTTTTTCATCACTAACATTCCAAACCATTAAAAATTCGCCAGGATTCGCTTTAATGTCCGTGTCGAATTTGAAAGTTTTAATAGTTGGAGTTTCATCTATGATTTCCTTAATCTTTACCGCCTGTGATGCTCTAATCATTTCAGTCACCTCCATGAGCAATACCAACCATTTCATCAATGGATGAATAACCTTTATCCTTCATGAATACTTCCAAGTCCGCATTGATTTTTGAGAAAACTTCAACGCCTTCATCCATTATAGCAGTACCAATTTGAACTGCCTCAGCACCTGCTGCTAAAAATTCTAAAACATCATCTAAAGTTTCAATTCCACCCATACCAATTATAGGTATATTTACTGCCTTATATAACCTGCAAACTGCACCAACTGCCACAGGTTTTACCCCACAACCAGAATATCCGCCTTGCATAATTTCTTTATAAATTTTGCCATTTATTGTAGTTATTTTTATTGAAGTACCTTTTAATGTATTAATTGCACTAATTGCGTTTGCGCCTGCTTTTTCTGCTGCTATACCTAATTTTTCAATAGAAGTAACATTTGGGGTTAATTTAACTATTAAAAAGCCTTTGTATTCTTTTCTCACAGCGCTAACTAATTCATATAAAGAGTTTTCATCAGTACCAAACTCTAAGCAACCTGCTTTAACGTTAGGACAAGATACATTTAATTCAATAGCTTTAATTTTATTTTCTTCGCATATTTTAGCAACTTGAACATAATCATCAATAGTAGAACCTGCAACATTCATTACAAATTCAATATTATTTTCTTTTAATATCGGTAATTTATCTGTTAAAAACTTTTCTATACCAACATTCTCAAGACCAATTGAATTAATCATGCCTGCTTTAGTTTCGGCAATACGCATATGTTTATTACCTGCACGAGGATACAAAGAAATAGCCTTTGTAACTACTGCACCTAAATTTGATACATCTATAAAGTCATTATATTCTTCAGCATACCCATAAGTTCCAGAAGCTGTCATTATAGGGTTTTTAAGAATAAATCCGTTTAAATCTACTTTCAAATTATCATTAATTACCATACAATCTCACTTCCTTTAAAAACAGGTCCATCTTTGCAAACAGTTGCATTAACAACCTTGCCGTCTTTCTTGATATCAATAACGCAACCACGACAAACACCAATACCACAAGCCATAACTTTTTCCATAGCAACTTGTGTTTCTATTCCATATTGTTCGCCAAGCTGAGCTATTAATTTTAAAACTATATGAGGTCCACAAGCATAAATAACTTCCGGTTGATAATCGTTTATTAAAACTCCAAGATAGTTAATAACGCTACCTTTTTCACCATAAGAACCATCATCTGTGCAAACCATATCAATTTGCATACCTTGTGGCACTTCTTCTTTATTTAAAAATCCTGATATAAAGAAGTTTTCAATACCTTTTTCATTCAATTTACTCTTTAAATAAGAAATAGGAGCGGCACCGATACCTGCTCCAACCAACAATGCTTTTTTATTTTGAATATCAAAAGTATTGCCAAATGGACCAGCTACATCAATAGAATCACCAACTTTTAATGATTTTATATATTTTGTGCCTTTTCCTCTTTCTTTAAAAAGAACACCAATTTTGCCATTATCGTTAGAACATACGCTAAATGGTCTTCTTAAAGTTAAACCTTCACAATATATAGAAACAAACTGACCTGCTTCAACATTAACAAATTCATCTGCCTTTATTTCTATAAAATAAGATGTTTTTGAAACCTGTTCAATTTTTTCCACTTTAGCTTTGTATATTTTTCTCATTTTATCCTTAATCATAGCTTCCCTTTATCTGCAAAAAATTAAAAAAAAAGAAAAACAAACAGTTTTTCTTTCTTTAAAATCTATATTTAATTTTTATCCAATAATGTTTCATCGCTTCACCTTGTTTTTAGATATTATCTGCCTTTTAAAGATTAAAGTCAATGAATAAATTAAAATATTTAAAAAATTAAACTAAAAGGATAGTCTTAAAGGGAATTCCAACCTTTATACTTCGTAATAAATTATCTTTGTAACAGAAAAAAGGAGTTTAAGTATGTTTTTTCATGACGATTTATCTAAAGATTTTAATAGAGCAAAAAGATTTTTTGAAGATATTTTAGCTTATACAATAGGTCCTTATAGCCTAAAAGATATTATTGAAGATAATATAAATACAATAAATATTTTAGATGTAAGAGAATACGAAAATTATATAGATGGTCATATTCCTTACGCAGTTCACATACCATATAGAGAACTTGAACAATATTTTGATATGCTAAACAAAGAGAAAATAACTGTTGTTTATACTTATACAGATTCATGCCCACGAGCTTATAAAACAGCTTTAGCCTTAGTAAAAAATGACTACCCTGCAGTTGTTTTAAGAGGTGGTTATAAACAATGGAAGAAATTTGACTTTGCCACAGTTAAAAATGATTCTGACGATTACCAAGAATAATTTATTATTTAGTTATAGCAACTGCAATAACTAAAAATAATATAGTGAAACAAGAAATTCCCAAAAGGAAAGCTATAAATTTCCAAAATAGTGAAAACCTGATTTCTATCTTATTATTACTACTACACTCATTTACTTTATTTTCTTTTTCTATCTTTTTTGCTTTTTTAGGTTGTTTTTTAGGCTTTTCTTGAATTTCTTGTTTTTGCTTTTCTTCTACATATTTTTCTTTTAGAGATTTTTTTGATTTCTTTTCTGTTACTAAAAGCTCAACATCATAATTTAATTTCAAAATATCTCGTGAAGCGCCTTGAATATGAACACAATAATTTATTGATAATTCAAAAGCTCTTTGCAAACACTCTAAAGCTAACATTCCTTGTTTCTGACCTTTTTCAGAATGCACAACCTGATTTCCATTTTTCTTTATAAAATATAAGTCATCAATAAATTCTTTTTCCTGAACTGTTCCATTAGAATTATCTTTTAATGTTTCTATCATTTCATCAAAAGAACCTGTAGGGAAATTATTCTGAATAAGCATATCTTTGCAAAGTTGTTCTCCAAAACGGCGAATTTGAACAATACATTGTTCAAAATACTCATCACGATATAATTTCTCAGCATCTGTAATAATTTCGAATAGTTTATTATTTATACTCTTTAAAAATTTAAAATTTGTATTCATATTATAATTATATTTATTAACATATATTGTGCAACAAGATAGACAAAAAGAGCGTTTTCGTTTATAAATATGTTATAAAAAGGACTTTTTATGAAAATAGTAATATATGGTGCAAACGAGTTAGCTTGCCTTATAGCAACAAAGTTATTTGAAGATCACGACATCATAATAATTGATGACGATAACAATAATAACGCAGAAAGTTTTGAAAAATTAGATTTAGAATATGTTCAAGGCTCTGGTTCTAACATAAATGTTTTAGAATCTATTGGCATAAAAGATGCTGATATTTTTATGGCCTGCACTAATAATGATGAAGCAAACATTGTTGCTTGCCTAACTGTAAAAACAATGGCGAAGCCTAAAACAGTTTGTTTTGTAAGTAAAAAAGAAAACATAGATTCACTTTCTTTAGTTCGTGGTTCTAAATACCAAAAAGAATTGTTAATTGATTATGTTCTTTGGGCAGAAGAGCTAATGACTCAAGAAATTTTTAGAATTATCACAGTTCCTAACGCAATAGACGTTGAAAATTTTGCAAATGGCAAAGCAAGACTTTGTGAATATAGAGTTATTGAAGGCACAAAATTCATAAATAAAAAAATTAAAGATTGTAATTTCCCGGATGAAACATTAATTGTTGGTATTACAAGAAATGATGAATTATTTATTCCATCTGGAGATACAGAACTTTTATTAAACGATAAAGTTATCTTTATGGGTTCTTCATACTCACTTGATATTTTGGCAAATAAATTCTTCCAAGAAAAAGAAGATGTTAAAAGTGTAACTATTATTGGTGGTGGTAACGTTGGCTTAATGTTGGCTCAAAACCTTGAAAAAACCAATATGAAAATCAAAATAATTGAACGTGATTATAAACGTTGCATAGAATTAACTGAAAATTTAAAAAACACTTTGGTAATTAACGGTGATGGTTCAAACTTTGAATTATTACAAGAAGAAAGAATCAACGAATCTGATGTTGTTGTTAGCGTAACTAACAATGATGAAAAGAATTTATTATGTTCTTTATTAGCAAAACAAATGGGTGTTTCAAAAGTTATTACAAGAGTTTCCAAAATAGCGAACGTAAGACTATTTGAAAAAGTTGGTATAGATGTTGCTATATCAGAAAACAGCACAGCTATTGATATTATTGAAAACCAATTAATAAAAACAGATATCGAAATCTTAGCAACAGTTGAACGTGGTCAAGGTGAAGTTTTAGAAATTATAGTACCTGATAATTTCCAAACAGATACTCTTATGAATTTAAAACTTCCTTGCAAAGCAATTATTGCAATTATTCAAAGAAGAAACAGAGTTATTATTCCAAAAGGCACAACTCAAATTATGCCTTATGATAATCTAATTGTTTTTACAACTCAAGAAAATTCAGATACAATAAAGAACTACTTTAAACGAGGATAGAAATGAATTTAATTAATGTATTAAATGCTTTAAGTATTGTTCTAAGATATATTTCTATACTCTTATTAGTACCTATCATTTGTGCAATTGTTTTAAAGGAATATAACGCAATAATTCCTTTTGTAATAACAGCTTTTGTATCTTTATTTCTTGGATTTCTATTCAACAAGAAACAAAAAGGTCTTGAAGAATTTAATAACATAAATAAAACAGAAGCATTTGCAATTGTTCTTCTTTCTTGGGGAACATTATGTTTATTAGGGACAATACCTTTTATATACTTTGGATTAAATGTTGTAGATTCTTTATTTGAAAGTGTATCAGGCATAACAGCAACAGGTGCAACAATCTTAAAAGATTTTACTTTATATCCAAAAACAATGTTCTTTTGGCGTTCATTTAGCCAATGGTTAGGTGGCTTGGGAATAATCGTTTTATTTACAGCCATTCTTCCACAGTTCTCAATTGCAGGAAGACAAATGGTTTTTGCAGAAGTTCCTGGTTCTAACGAAAGCAAATTAACACCTCGTATAAGACAAACTGCAAAAGCACTATGGGGTATTTATTTCTTCTTAACTTTAATTGAAGCAATTGTTTTAATTTACTTAAAAATGCCTGTATTTGATGCAATATGCACATCATTCTCAACAATTTCTGCAGGTGGTTTTTCACCTGAAGCTCAAAGCTTAATTGCATATGGACAAGCAAAATATATTTGGACAGTTGCTATTTTTATGTTCTTTGCAGGTATAAACTTTGCATTTCAATACAAAGTTTTAGTTAAAAGAAAAATAAAATCATTGTTTACTGATGAAGAATTTAGAGCTTATTTCTTAATAGTTATTGCTTTCACATTAATTATTGCCTTATCTTTAACGAGCCACAAAGTATATGAATTTGCACAAGCTATTCAACAAGCAACTTTCCAAGTTTTAGCAATAATAACTACAACAGGTTTTGCATCTGCTGACTATGCACAATGGAATTTAATTTCAAAATTATTCTTATTTATGTTAATGTTCACAGGTGCTTCTATTGGTTCTGCGACAGGTGGTTTAAAACTTTTAAGATTATTATTCATTTTTAAATATTTAAAAAGACAAATTGCAAAAATTCACCATCCAAATGGAGTTTATCCTATAAAAATTAACAAAACTATTGTGAACGAAAACGTTGTTAGACAAATGATTTCTTTTGTTCTTTTCTATTATGGAATTTTCGTAATTAGTGCAATTATTATGATATGTATTGAACAAAATATGACAATTGGTATAACCGCCTCAATAGCAACTTTAGGGAATATAGGTCCTGGCTTTGGTGCTATTGGACCAATGGGTAGTTATGGTGATTTACATACAGCTACTAAATTAATTGGAACATTAAATATGTTTATTGGTCGTTTAGAATTAATTCCATTTTTAGCTTTATTACATCCAGATTTCTGGAGCTTAAAGAAAAATATTGTATTGCACAAGCACCAATAAATATGGTAAAATCTCAATAATAATAAAGAGTTTTGAGTAGAGAATATGTTTAAAAAAGCGCTAACCATTGGCATTATATTACCTATAATTGTATTAATACTTAAATTTACTATTATTGGAATAAGCAACATTAAAATAAGTGAGTTCAAACCTGTTGTTGCAATTTTTCTAATGGATACTTCTGCTTCAAATAGAGAGCTACTTGCAAAACAACAACAATGTATTTTAAAAATTGCCAAAATATTAGATTCAGAAGACCAAGCAAAAATATATGTTGTTACAGAAGACGCCTATGAAGTATTTAATGGCGGAGCACACAAATTTGCGACAATGAGAAAATCAATTAAAAAACGTAGCGAATTTGACAGTAAAGCTTACGGAACAGCATATGGTGTTGCATTAAAAAAAGCAGTTGGTGACGCTTTAATATACAAAGAAGATGGATACACTCCTGCAATTATATTCTTAGGTGATATGGAGAATGAAGGTGCTCTTAATAAACAAATCAACTGGAAAACCCTACCATACAATATAAAAAAGACATTAAGATATGCACCTGATTTATCTTTAACATTTTTATATGCTCATCCACAAAAATTAGATTATATAAGACAAACTTTAATTAATGTTTTAGATGAAAAACAATTAATTATAGCTTCAGAAGAAAATGTTGACAATGCAATAAAGAAATTTGCACAGGCAGTAGGAAGGTAATTAGATGAAAATAATAATCGCATCAAAAAATCACGAAAAAACATTTGAAAACTGTTCTGTTATCAACATTGGCACAACACAAAATTGCAATTACATAATAGATTCAAAAGAAGATGTGCTTATTTCTCTTCAACAAAGAGAAGATGGCAAATGGCAAATAGTAAACAATATAAAAAATAACGTTGTACTTTTTAGAGGACAACCTCTAAATGCAACAATCACTATAAATACTGTTTGTAAATTAATGCTTGCAAATTCAGATGAATTTATTGGAATTAAAATAATTAATGATACACAAGCACAAGTGCCAACACCAAACCAAGCTCCAAAATCAAAACTTCAAAAGACTGTAGCGATGATACAATCTGAAGATTTAACTCAACAAGATATTAAAGCTTTATACGGTAATGGTGATGGAGTTCAAGCAAAACTAAAAATCGATAAAATGAAAATCGATATTGATAAAAAACGTGCAAGCATTATAAAAGAAATATCTTATAAAACAGATTATTTAAGACAAAAAATTGCACAAAATGAAATGCTTTTAGGCTTTTTAAATGCATTTATATTTATAGTTCCATTTACAATGGCATATGTTTTAAAAGACTTAATCATATTCCAAAATGGAAAAGGCTTACAAGCTAAAGTAATTTTCTTATTTGCAGTTTCTTTTGTAATACTAACTTTCTTATTAAAACAAGGTCAGTTTTTATTCTCACAAAATAGACAAAAAAATATTACAAAAGGAAATTCAAAATTAATTGAAAAAATAAGCCTATTTTGTTCATATTCAACATTCACACTAATCGCATTAGCAGGAGTTCACGAGCTTTGGTTCCACAAATATAACATACCAGCACTAATCTGCAATATGGTAATTTTATCAGTATTCTTATGCGTTGTTTTAGGTGTGTTTGCAGGCTTCACTAAAAATACAATAAGTGAAAGTGCTGAAGAATTAGATGGACACGAGGGCAGAGAAGACCTACAAGAAGTTATGAAAAAATACCAACAATGGATTCATTTATTCATAAACAATTTCAGTAGAAAAAAAATAAAAACCATTTCAGAAAAAATATTCAACTTAAACACAAAGGCGATATTAGAATATGTAGCAGGTGTTGTAACAGCTCCATTCTTGGCTTATGGTGTTTCTCAAACCTTAGCAGAATGTTTCCCAGAAGCAGCAGGTTGGATAAGATTATCAGATGGTTTTAAATTCTCACCAGTATTTTGGACACTATCAACTATTATGATATGCTTTGCATTCCATTGCTTTGCAGTTTCTTTTGCCACTACAAAAAGAATTGCAGCATCAAACGTTATAAAACAAGATGGATATAACGACTATAACGTTCACGGCATATTAATTCACGGAGTTGAAAGTTGTAAAGCACTAAAAAAAGAATCTAAAAAGTTCTTTTTAATAGCAATGGCAATTATTTTTATTGAAATAACAATGAACTCAACATACTTTATTGGTGTTATGGGTGATGATATTCAAGGTATGTTATTAAGCTTTATTGCAGCATTAGTACCAACTGCAATTCTTATTGCTGAAACTACAATGCTTGGCAATACAAAATTTGATATCATTGTAAAAGAAGAATTATTAGAAGCAATAGACAAAGAATACTAAGGAAAAAAGATGTATAAATGTACAGAATGCAATGCTATATTTGAACAATGTCCAGATTATTGTGATTGTGGAAATGATATTTTTGAAGAAATTCAAACAAATTCTTCTGTACAAACAGAAGCTTCTTTTACCCCATCAACAAACCAACAACCAATAAAAAAGAAAAGAAAACTTTCGCCTGAAGAAATTCAAGAAAAAAAAGCAGAAAGAGAAGATAAAGAAAAAGCAAAAACAACAATTATTGTTTCTTTGTTCATTTGTCTTTTAATTTTGATAACCCCACCATATATTGAAAAAAAATCACACAAAGTAGTAAAACAAAAAACAACACAATCTATTAAAATACCAAGTGTTAATTCTTTTTGGGATAATACAATAGCAACAACAAACAATCAACAATTTTTAGTAGATAATCTTCCTTTGCTAAATAAAACTTTTAGCAATATTTCAATGAATTTACATAACTATTTAGTTAGAACAGGGGAAGAATTTTCATCTGTTTGGCAAACCTCTTTAATACAAGGAACAGGTGAGTGCAAAATTCAATTTACAATAAATAAAGATGGTATTATTGATAATAAAAAAATAATATCAAAATCTAACAATGAAACTTTAGATGATTCAGTATTATTAGTTTTATCTAAAATGGCTAATTTAGAACCTCCACCAGAAGACTATAAAGGTGAGAGAATAATACTTTCTTTCAAAGCTTCTGAAAGCGCTAATAAAGTTTATTATCCAACTAAATAGTTAATTTATTCATTAAATCTAAAAATTCAGGGAAAGAAATATCTACCCATTGAAATTCCTTAATTTTTATAGGTTTTTCGCAAATTAAACCTGCAACATAAGCGCTCATCGCAATTCTATGGTCATGATAACATTCAATTTCGCAATCGCCAAACAATGGTGTTTTCCCATTAACAATGAAGCC
>JAZSQW010000052.1:0-8804 GCA_045538205.1 Candidatus Avigastranaerophilus sp.
TACAGAAAATCTATTTGTTACTTTATAAATATAAGTCATTATTTGTGAAAAATAATCAAGAGAACAAGCGCCATTAATAGTAATATCAGAATATTCTTCTTTTTTCGGTAGAATATATTTTTTAGAAGCTTCTCTTACGTATGCTAATTGTTTTCTTGCATTTGCTTCATCTTGGTTTCTTGAAGTTTGTGCACGGTATAAGAACCATTTTTCTTGTATTTTTGGATCAATATCAACATATATTTTAACGTCTAATAAATCAGAAATTTGACCATGCATTGTTGCCATACCTTCAACAACAATTATTTTATGAGCTTTTTTAGGTATTGCGTTTGGTACTACAATTCCTGTTCCATTTACAAGATATTGAGGTATTTTTACATCGTTTCCTTTTGATAGTTCATTTAAGTCTAAATATAATTGGTCTAAATTGAAATTATTTGGAGAATCTACGTCATAGCCTGATTCTAAAAGTTTATCAAATGAACCGTGTTCTTTAATTAAAGCAGAAATATCTTTGAAATAGTTATCTGCACTCATTATTTCTACAGGCATATTTAAATGTTCAGTAACTTCTTTTATAGTGTTGCAAATAGTTGTTTTGCCACTTGCAGATTCACCACTAATCCCAATTAAAATATGTTTAGTTGGGTTGTGAATTAGTCGTTTTGTAAATCTTGGAAGAAAATCTGGTTTTATTTTCTGAAAAACAGGTAATTCACTTTTACTATCGTATTCTAAAATTTGTTTGAATTTACTGTATAAATAAACAGCCATAACTTCTCTGCCGGCTGTTGTAGAAAAATCCGGTTTATTAATTCGCTCAGCTAATTTTTCTTCTTTTTCGATTAGTAAATTCATACTGTTCAAATGTTCCAAAAAAATTATTTTTGCTATTGCTACAAAAAGTTTTATATATTTTTTACTTTTTGCAACATGATTATTTTACATTAAACTTTTGGGCAATCAAATATTTAATTATAAAGCGTAATGTAAAACTTTACATTATTCTTCAAAATGTATAGGTGGGCTATTTAAATTCTTTAAGGAGTATAAATGTATAAATATATAATTGTTTTTGCTTTGTTCTTTTTATCTGTTCAAAATTGTTTTGCTAATTGTTATACGGGCTTTGCTTGTAATTTACAACAATTGCAAAATGATGAAATAAAAAAATACCAGCAATTTATTAATTTAATAAATAAATATTTTGAAAAAAGATATATAGAAAAAGATTACATTACTGATAAATTCAATATTTCATCATATAACGATATCTTTGTTTTTAATACGATTTTATAACTATACTAAACTATTTACTAATTGTTTAAGTTGTGAAAGTTTTTCTTCCTTGTCTGTTTCAAAATATATTCTTAAAAGCGGTTCTGTGCCGCTTTTTCTTATTAAAATCCAGCTTTCATCATCAAGTAATAATTTTAAACCGTCCATAGAATTTTTATTAATAATTTTATAATCACCAATTTTTTCGTATGTGGCAAATTTATCTATAATTTGTTGTTGCATTTCAATTTTTGCCAACTTCAAATCGACTCTATCATTTATAAAATCACGTTTTACGGTTTGTTTAAGCTCTTCTTGTAATTCGTATAGTTTTTTGCCTGTATGAATAAGCATTTCTATAATTAATAAGTTAGCAATAATACCATCTTTTTCAGGTATGTGATTTTTTATGCTTAGTCCACCTGATTCTTCACCTGCAATTAAAACATCATTATTTCTCATTGCGCTTCCAAGCCATTTAAAACCAACAGGTGTTTCAATAACTTCTATATTATTTAATTTTGCATATAAATTAAGCATAGAGCTTGCACCAACTGTTTTGGCTAATAATCCCGAATAGTTTTTAAATGATTTTAAATGAGCCATTAATAATGCAATGATTTCGTTAGCGCTAACAAATTCACCTTTTTCATTGAAAGCACCAAATCTATCCCCATCTCCATCGTTACTTAAACCGATACAACTTGTTTCAATACAAGCTTTTTTTAATGTAGGTAGATATTTTTCCTTTGGATCAGGCATAAACCCACCAAAATTAATGTCTCTATCTAAATTAAAGGAATTGTTTTCAATATTGCAGTTATCTAAAATTTGTTTGAATAATAAAGCTGCAGCACCGTGATGCCCGTCATAGTTAATTTTAATGTTTGAATTTTTGAGCAAATCAAAATTCATTAATGTTTTTAAATGATTTATATAATCTTCTTCAAAAGAATCTTCTTTATATTCTTTTGGCTGTTCTTTACAAATAAATTCATTTTCTAAGTTTGCAACTATGTCTTTTACCATATAGTCTTCGGCTGGGCCTCCGTATGGTGGAATGAATTTTATTCCTAAATATTCTGGTGGGTTGTGAGAAGCTGTTAGCATAATTGCGTATGAATTTCTTTTTAGTGCTGTATAGGCTACAACAGGAGTCGCTACAATTTTATTACTAATTGTTACATTAAATCCTTTTTCTGAAAGTTTTTTACCAATATAAAAAGCATATTCATCTGCCATATTTCTTGGGTCATAACCAATAACGATACCTAAGTCGTATTGTGATTTTTCCCAAATATAGTGGGCAATTCCATTTATTACTTTATCTGTATTTTCAAAAGTAAAATCTTCGTTTAATATGGCTCTCCAACCATCAGTACCAAATTTTATTTCAGACATTTGCTAAACCTTCAAATCTTATATAAAATTATTGTACACAAAAAAATATAAAAAAGGGTTAAAAATGTCACAACTTTATTTTAATAACATATATTATTTAGGTCCAAATGGTTCTAATTCCCATAATGCAATGTTAAATATATTGAAAAATGAGAATATTAATGTTGAAAATCAAATACCATTAAAAAGCATAAAAATGGTTTTTGAAAGTTTGTTAAAAGATGAAAATTCAATTTGTGTTTTGCCTATTGAAAATTCAATAGAAGGTATTGTCCGTGAGACAATAGATAATTTAGCACATATAGAAAATTCTGATATTAAGATTCAAGGTGAAATTACTTTGCCTATTAAACATTTATTGTTGTCTAAAGGTAGTGATAAATCTAAAATAAAAGTGATAATGTCACATCCTCAAGCTTTATCACAATGTAGTTCTTTTTTGCATAAAGAATTTTTTAGCGCAGAATTAAAAGAAACAACGTCAACAAGTCTTGCTTGTGAAGAAATCTCTAAATTGAACGATGAAACAATAGCAGCAATTGCGAATGAAACTTGTGCGGCTTTATTTAATTTGAATATTTTATCTTCTGATATTAATGATGAAAAAGATAATAAAACAAGATTTTATTTGTTATCAAGAAAATCTTTTGAAAATACTGATAATGTCAAAACGGCAATGATTGTTTCTACAAAAAATGAACCTGGTGCTTTATGTAATGTTTTAAAGGTTATTGAAAATAACAATATTAACCTTTCTTATATTGATTCAAGACCATCAAAAAGAGCTTTGGGTGAATATATCTTTTTTATGGAATTAGAAAAAAATGAGCAATCTCAAGAAGTTCAGAATACATTAAAAGATTTAATTCCTTTTGTTAATTACACTAAGATTTTGGGAAGTTATAAAAAATATAATTAAAAAAAAGAGGAACAATTTGTTCCTCTTTTTTTCTTCAAAAATCTTTTTATTGTTGAGCTTTTTCAGCTACTTTTCTTAATGCATCTGCTAAATCAGCACCAATATTTTTTCTTTGAACACTTTCGCTAACTTCTTGTTGTGCTTCAGGTAAGAATTTTGCTACTTTATCTTTTGCTTCTAAAGCTAAGCAACCTAAATAAGTAGGGATGTCTTTTGCAAAAGCAAGTGCTTTTTTAGCAAATCCACGTGCTTTTCCTGCTAAACCACTTGTTTTACATCTAACTTCTTGTGCATATGTTGGAGCTTTTTGCGCGAATCCTTTTACGCTACCTTCTGCATTTGCAATAACTGTTTCAGCATCTGCTAAAATACCTTCTTTTATTTCTCCTGCTTTTTTAGAAACTGTTTCAATAAATGGAGTCGCTTTTGTTTTTATTTCCTCTGCTTTTTTAGAAACTGTTTCAACAAATGGTGTTGCTTTTGTTTTTATTGCACCAACTTTTTCTGCTGCTTGAGCAAAAACTTTTGTGCCTGTAATTATATTTAATAATTTTTCTGCAGGATCTTTTAATACCGCTTTAAATTTTTCAATTAATTCATTTCCACCTTCAACAGGGTCCAATTTGCCTTTTTTTGCTGCAATTAGTGTTGCTGCAACTGCTGTTGCTGCAACTGCTGTTCCTGTAGCAACTTTAGCTATAGTTTTTAATTTTCTTGCTCTTGTTTCTGCTGGATTTACTGCTTGTGTGCGCATGCTATAAACTCCTACCTATTATGTTTTCTTTTATTATAAAATCTCTAAAAAATAAATTTGCCATGTTGATTGGATTTGTAACCTATTTGTTACATTTGAATAAAAAGAAGAAGCATTTTTGCTTCTTCTTTTTATTTATATTATAAATTTTTTATTATGATACAGCTTCTTGAATTGCTTCCCCAGCATTTTGGCCTGCTTCTTGAATTGTTTCTTTAGCTTTAGGAATTAGTTTTTTTACTTTTTCTAATAAACTTTTTCCATATTCAGCAATTTGATTTCCGATTTTATCCATTTGTGCAAGTGCTTTTTTGCCAAATTCTTTTAAGTTTTCTGGCTTGTTTAATTTTTCGTAAATAGTTTTTACAAATTCATTATTTTTTAATTTTTCAAAATTGAATACACCTGTTTTAGCGCCAGCTACTAAACCTCCTACTACAGCAATTGCGGCAGCTGCTAAACCCACGCCAATTTTAGCGGCTGTATGGTTTTTCTTTTCGCCTGTAATTCCTGTTGCCCCACTTGGTTTTTTTGCATATGCTTGTGGTTTATTAACTAATTCTTGAAATTGTGCGTTACCGAAACTTACTGAACCTACTGCCATATCATTCTCCTTTTTTATATTTACCTTAGTAACGTTATAAAACATATCAAGGTAAGAAATTGTCTTTTTAGGAGTAATACATTACAAATCTTTACAAAAAATCTTTAATTTTTTGGAATAATTTTTTTGCAATTGCACTCTGTATTATTAAAAGGGTTTTTTAGGGAGAGTTATAATGCCAGCACTTAATATAATTGAGCTTAATGTTGATAATAAAGCACATAGTTTTGCAAGAATATATTCATCTATGATAGAGGATGAGTTTCAAAGAAAAAGAGCTTATGCTTCTATAGTTGCTTTGTATGCTTTAGCTAATACAATTGAAAAATCAAATGAAAATGTTCAAAAATCAATGACTTTGTTCCGTCATCCTAAGTTGAATGAAGAATTTGAATTCGCAGATTTCTATGTGAATAATTGGCATATTGACGTTAGAGTTTTGGTTGATGGTGATGCTTTTCTTTTACCTAAAAAACATTTTGATAATAATATTTTGCCTGATTTTTATGCGATTGTTAAAGTTGATAAAACTTTAAATACAGCTTCTTTATTAGGTTTTGTTAACCCTAAAACTGCAAATAAACAACCTTTAGATTATCATTATTATTCTTCAACAATAGATTCTTTGATTCCATATAGTGAATTTTTGAGTAGTGTTGAAGTTCAGAAAAAACTTGATTTTGCTGAAGAACAACATCAAACTTTCAGAGAAAAGTATTTAACTTTGTTAGATGAAGAGCTTGATGCAGAAACTAAAAGTTCTATTTTAAGACATATTTTTGCTTGTCCTTCTTGTAGAACAGAGTTTTGTTGTTTTACTGGTTTTGAAATGGTAAGTTGTAATATCGGTAAATATCCAGAATTGATGGAAGATCAAATGCTTGGTATTGTTGGTGCAACAGAAGCATATAATCCAAAATATGAAGGCAAAGAAGAAACAATTTCTATAGTAGATGAAGAAGAACCACTTGAAATTCAATTAAAAGAAGAAGAGAAGGAAGAATCTTTTGAAAATGAATCAAATGATGAAGAGCAGGAAGAATCTCTTGATAATGAATTAAGTTATGAAGAGCCTCAAGAGGAAATTTCAGAAGATGTTCTTGATGATGATATTTCTTTGGAAGAAGAAAGTTTAGATGAACAAAATGAAGAATTGGTTTTAGATAACACTTCAGAACAAGAAATTGAAGAAGAAGAGCTTCTTGTTATAGATAGTACTGTTGAACCAGAAATAATTGAGGAAACTTCTGAACCTGAATTAAAAAATGATGTGTATGAAACTCCTGAAGATTTAGTTCAGTCATCAGATTTGAATTTATTAGAAGTAACAGAAGAAGAAACTTATAGAAATAAAGACAGTGTTGAAATTGCAGATGATGGTTTCCAAATGGATATGCCGTCAGTTGCTTCGTTGATTCAATTAAAACCACAAACAGAAGATGAGCAAGAAGAACAATCAGATATAACTGAAGAAACAGAGGAAACTGAAACAACAGAAGAAGAAACTCTTGAAAATGAAATAGTGGAAGAACAAACAGGGGAAACTGTTTCTGATATATTAGATGAATTGTTTAATATTGATGATGAAGAGTTGTATGAAGAACCTGTTATTAATGAAAAAAGTGTTGAAATAGAACCACAACAAGAAGAGTATCAAGATGAGGTTATTTCTTTGGATACTTATCTTGATGATACTTTAATTCCAAAATCAAGCGAAGATGTTTATGAAGATGAACCAAGTCTTGATTCTATTGATTATGATAATATACGTTTCGTTGATGACAACAGTAATAGTAGTAGCGATATAGTTTATTACAATGATAATAATTCTAAAAATTCAAATCCTGACTTAGAAATTCTTGAAGAAAATTCTTCTGAACAAAAAGGACAAAGTGAGGATATTGAAAATATAGATTTTGACAATGTTATAGTTGATTATGATGAAATGGGTAATCCAATTTATACTTATATAACAGATATCCCTGAAAAAGAAATAGTTGAAATTGAAGATGATTATTCTATAAACGAAAAAAATAAAACAAGTGAAATTCAAAATTTAGATGATTATGATATTTTAGATGAACAATATCAAACATATACAGCAATGGCTAATGATAATCAAAGCTTTTCTGAAGTTGAAAAAATAGAAGAGCCGTCTGATTTTGAAGAAATATCAGAAAAAGATGAAACATCATACAATGATGATTATCAAAATGATTATGCAAATGAAACAATTGATTATTCTGTTGAAAATTCATATGAAGAAAATCATGAAGGTCAAGTTGTTTATGATGATAATCAAGAAATGCAAGTGGAATATGAAGAATTTGAAGAACCTCAAGAACAACAAGAAGAGTCCCAATATTCTGCTAATTCAGAATTTGATGATGAAAATTATGTAGACGAAACTGATGAAAGTATACCAGAAGAAAGAACATCAAATGGTAATCCTCTTATTGCTCTTGTTGTATTGCTAACATTTATTGCTGCGTCAGCTTTTGGCGGGTATAAATTGTATCAAAACTTTTTTGGCTCTGCAAAAAATGATAATGTTGAAAGTTTTATTGAAGGAAATAATGTAGTAACAGAACTTGATACTGATGAAATGTTATCACAACCAGCACAACCTGATGAAAATGTAGATGAAGGTGATAAGGTTACAGGTGCAGAAAATGTTGAGAAATCTAATAATGGTGAGCTTTTAGCTTCTGATAGTAAAGAAGAAACGCCATCTAATGATGCGGCTAACTTGCCAAAATTACCATCTGCTTCGCCTTCTGATGATTTGGGGCTACCACCTCTTACTGAAAGAGATTTGCTTTCTGTAAAAGAAAATTCAAAAATCATAAATAAATCTATAGCATCTGCTTTTTCTGTAAACTCTACACCAGCAATGGTTAAAAATATAAATTGGTTATGTACACCTCAATTATTTACAGATCCTGTTTTTAAAGCATTCTTACAAGAAATAGATGGATTGTTAAAATTGAATATTAGAAAAAATATTTTGAACGCAACAGAAAATCCTAAAAATCCAGTTGTTTCAGTAAAAATGGCAATTGATAACAATGGAAAAATTGAAAAAATAGTAATTGCAGAATCAAGTGGTTCTGAGCAGATTGATAATATTGTATTACAAAGTATTAACGAAAGTTTAACTGGCAAAAAATCGCCTATTCTCAAGGACGGCAAGTTAAAAGCCGATAGATACCACCTGAAAGTAGTTATAAAATTATAATTTATGCTATTATATTTACAGGGTATGCTAATTAGAGAAAGAACCTGTGATTTTAGTCGAGGAACAAAGATCTTTAATAGAGAAAATCGTTAGAAATAATAAAAATTTTAGCGGTAACGAAGATTTATTTGAAGACTTCTGTAGTGAAGCCTTCCAAAAGTCTTACTTGATTTTTAATTCTTCATATAATATTGAAAAGATTGAAAGTTATCTTTCAAAAGTTGTGCATACTTCTATCTTAAGTGTTCTTAAAAATTCAGGTAGAATAAGACGTTCTACTTCAGGATTTGTGCCTACTAAAGAAATTATTGTTCCTGATTTCTCTTCATCTTCTGTTGTAAAACCAAGCGTTTTAGGCCCTGAATTTATTTTGGATTTCCCTGATCCTCGAGAAGCTGTTGAAGAAATTTTAATTACAAAAGATTGTCTTCAAAATATTTCTGACGCTGTTCATATTATTCATAAAGAAGCGCCAGCACAGTGTTTTTATGAGCTTTTTACTTTAAGATATCTTAAAGGTGCTAAGCAAAATGAAATAGCTAAAACTTTAAATCTTTCTCAAAGCGAAGTTAGCAAAAGATTAATGAGGTTATCTAAATTAATTAGT
>JAZSQW010000006.1:0-26215 GCA_045538205.1 Candidatus Avigastranaerophilus sp.
ATTAGTTATTAACGTCATTTTTCTTTCCTATAATCGCATACTAAAAAATGGAAAATTTATAATTAATTTTCCTTTGTTGTTGATGAATTGCTATTTGACAGTATTAATATCTGTCGTAGTAATTATCAACCTTAACGCGACACCAAGCCCAATTATTAGAGTGTAAAAAGTTAAATAATGATTCGATAACATTTATAAAATTAATTTTCATACTTGTTGTTTCCCCTTCACACTGACTTAAACATTATAACTCTACTTTTTATATTTTTAAAGTGTTTAGTTTACATTTTTTAAAAAAGTCTTAAAATGGACTAAGCATAAACGTATGGCGGTCCGTTCTTTGTTTCAAAAAGTATATTATCTGCTATTTGTTTTAATTCTTCTTTTGATTTTTTTCCTTCTTTTACTTGTTTATCAAAGTTTTCTACTAAAGGATTAATAGCGCTTTCTTTTTTAGATTTAAAGTTTTTAATTTCTACATCAACAAGACGTTTGCGTAAGTCTAATTCTGTTTTCGCATTTTCTTTCATTACGGTATAATCTTTAATTGCTTCCATTGATTTTTCTGCTGTATAGCCAATAGCGCTTGAAAGAGTGAATGCGCCAAAAATATATTTTGTGAATTTGTTTTCTGGATTTAATATCCAGTTATATAAATGACCTTTGTTTTCGTCTAAATAGCAATAATATTGAATTTTTTTAGGAATACCACCTAAAGCTGTTGGTGCATCTGAAAATATTGTTTTTTTAGTTTCGTTGACATCTTCAATCATTTTTTGAACTTCATCCGCAGATAGATTATATTTCTCACCTATTTCCTTTACAAATTCAGGTTTCGCACAAATTGATTTTAAAAGATTTTCAACAGTTGGAATATCGTCTTTGTTTGCTTTTTTGCTTATATCTTGAATTGCGTCAATAGTTTTTTCTGTAAGTTTATTCGCAAATTCGTTAGTATTTTGCGCTGTCTTTTTTATGTTATCTATACTTACTTTTCCTAAGGCAATTGCGCCAATTAAACCAATAGCAGTAACACCAGCAAATATCAAATTTTTCTTTAATTCTTCTTTGTCTTGTTCTGATTTTGTTTGATTACCTTTAAAACTTTGTGTAAAAACAGCAAAAACGTCTTCTTTTTTGTTATTAAGAACATTATCGAAATGTTTAACGTTTTTATTCATAAGTTCATTTATTACATTTAATTTTCCAGAAAAAGAATTTGTTTCAACTGAAATTAAGTTTTCTTGTAGATTCTTTTCTATATCAGCTTCTTTTTTCTTTAACCATATTTCTTTTGTTCCATCAACAAATTTCTTTGCTGCAAAGGTGATTCCTGTCATTAAACCTACGGCTGTTGCGCCTAAAATATTTTTATAATTAGGATCACGAATTGCACGATAAAGCGCAAAATGGGTTTCTTCTCGAATATTCATATTTACTGCTAAATCAGGTAATTGTTCAAACGTCTTTGAATTTAAAAGGTTTTTAGAAGATTTTTTTAATATGCTACTTAAACCGGCACAAGCCCCTATTGCTATTGTTGTTCCTATAATAACAGGCAATAATGCTTTTTTAGCATTAAAAGAGCTTTCTTTTTTAGCATCTGCATTTTGTTGCGGTTGTTTATTTTCGTGAATTAAAAGAGTGTCTTGAATTTCATCAAAAGAAATAGTTTTATCATTTTTAATATGATTGTTTAATAAAACCCCTTTTAATGTTTTATCTATTTTATTATTCATTTGTTTTGCTTTTACAGCTTCAATCACTCTTTATCTTCCTGTTTATTTTTAAAATTAAAAAATTTAACTAAATATTTTTTGATTTCTCTACTCTTAAAAATGTTTAAAGTCTCATCGTTTTTATAATTTTCATCCTCAGTATTAGCTATAAAAAACAACAAGAATTTTTTTGCCTTTTCTTTGATTCTTTCTGTAATATTTCTTTGGATAAAATTTTTGATATCACCAAATAAAGCTACGATTTTTTCGCCTGCATTTTGAATAAACTTGTGTATATTTTGTTCTAACTGTACAAATTTTTCTATTACTTTTGGTATTTGAGATATTAAATTTAAAATAGGATTAATGACAAAATTAGTAATAATTGCCATTGGCTTTTGGAGTAAAGTAGGCAAAGAATTTTGAATATTTTGCAAGTTTTCTCTAATTTTATCTGCTAAATTATTAATTTCCGTTCTTAAATTTTGTGCATAATTTAGTTGCTTTTCAAACATTTCTTTTGCTGTTTGAATTCTGTTTTCTTGAGCTCGCATAGCTAAGCCTGCAGCGTAGCATTTCATATAAGACCATTCTGTGTTAATTGGTCTTGTTGTTGTTTGCTGTTTCATTCCGCCAGCACTCATTCCACCATTACAAATTGGACACGCACTTGGTGGTAAGCCGTGAGGACATAAACCTGCTTTATTATTTGATTGTACAAATGGTGATGACATACAAAAAACACCTTACTTTTATAAGGTGCTCGCAATATGCTATTAATCGGATTTCGCAATTAATAACAAATGGAGCATTCCGGCTTTAACGGTTGCGATCCAGCTTGGGAGTTACACCCAATTTCCTCGTATTTACATCTTTAAATTATACTACCTGTTTTGTTGTAGTCAATTTATTAACATCTTTAATCGTAATATCATTAAAAAATAATTAATTATTTAAGAGTGATGAAATTTTTATATTATTATTAGAATAAGGAGATTTTTAATATGGAATATAAAGATTATTATAAGATATTAGGTGTTGAACGTAGTGCAGATGAGGCTAAAATCAAATCAGCATACAGAAAATTGGCACGTAAATATCACCCTGATGTTAATAAATCTCCTGATGCAGTGGCTAAATTTAAAGATATAAACGAAGCTTATGAAGTTTTATCAGATAAAGAAAAGAAAAGCAGATACGATAGCTTAGGTGCTAATTGGCAACAAGGTGCTAATTTTACGCCACCTCCAGGATTTGAAGGTTTTAACTTTAATCAAGGTGGATTTTCACAAGGTTTTTCAGGTGGTGGAGATTTCTCAGATTTCTTTAGTTCTATCTTTGGTGATTTAATGGGTGGAATGGGTAGAGGCGCTCAATCATCTCGTTCACAAGGTTTTAACTACGAAGATTTGTTTGGTGGTGCGCAACGTGCTCAAAGAACAACAAAAAGAAGTGCTCAACAAGAATCACCTCAAGACCTTGATACAACTCAAGATTTGAATATTACAGCTAAAGATTTAATGAGTGATAAACCTATTAATGTGAAGATGAATACTGTTGAAAAATGTATGAAATGTTCTGGTAATGGTTTTTGCTCTGAATGTGGTGGCACAGGAATTGTTTCAAGAACAAGAACTTTGAGTGTAAAAATACCAAAAGGCGTAAAAGAAGGTCAAAAAATTCGATTAAAAGGTGAAGGTAAAATTGATAATTATGGAAGAAAAGGCGACCTTTATTTTGTTATTAAATTTAAAGATTCTGAATACACTATAGATGGTGAAGATATAACAAAATCTGTTGAAATAACACCTGCTCAAGCTGTTATGGGTTGTAAAAAAGATGTTGAAACTTTGCACGGTGTTATTGGAATAAAAATTCCTGCTGAAACAAGAAGTGGAAAAACTTTAAGATTAAAAGAACTTGGATTGCCTAAAAAATCAGGTGGTTTTGGCAATTTAAATGTAAAAGTTTTAATTAATATTCCTGAAAAATTAACAAACGAGCAAAAAGAACTTTACAAAAGGTTATCAGAATTAGAATAATTAGCAACTTTTTCTTTTAGGGTTTTTTATACCTTTGCTGAAGCAATTTTAGGTATAAAACAATGATTAATCGTGTTCAATATTCCCCTTCTTTTCAAAAGAAATTAGTAGCAAATGTAGATTTGCCTTCTCAAAGTGGCAAAGAACATTGTTCTATTTATGAATTAGATGAAGGTAAAAAAGACGCAAAAAGACTAAAAAAACAAATTAAAAAACAAAATTGGGACTATTCAGACCAATTTATTGGTCATTTAAAAGATACAAATAACCCTGAAGCAAAATCGTTAGGGGTTAAAGTTTTTTCAATTGAAGATGAGAAAAAAGAGTGTTTAGGCTTATTAAGATCATTTAATTTTGGATGGATGAAAAATATTGATTATATTGAAGTTAATCCTAAATATCAAAGTTCAAAAAAAGATGCAAAAGTTAAAAATATTGGCTCTGCTTTAATTACTTATCTTATAAAATCAAACAAAGATAGCGATTTTGTTGTATTACATCCTGATAAAAAAGCATATGGATTTTACGATAAAATGGGATTTGAATTTATAAAATCATATGATGGTATAAAGTTCGAGTTAAATGCTGACAAAGTACCTGAAACGATTAAAAATGCCGAAGAAAAATTTGTTTCAAATATAGAGATATTGGGGTAATTTAGAATGAATTGTAATCAAATTAATTCAATATCTTTTAAAAAAAAATTAGTGGCAAATGCAAATATCTTGTCAGAAGGTAAGCCTGAAAAAGTTTCTATTTATGAATTAGATAAATTCGAAGAAAAAGATAAATTTTATTTTGAAAATTTATTGGCAACAACTGATTGGAGAAAAGGTTTATTTGTAAGATCTTTACAAAGAGAACTTCCTTGTTCAGCCAGATATGAACATTTTTATGTTATGGAAGATAAAGAGAATAATTGTTTGGGGACTATAAAAATAAATACTAACTTTAAACATGGGCCACATGAAGATGTTGAGTATATAGAAACTTGTCCTAAATATGCAAATTATCATGGTCAAAGTTCAAAAAAATATATAGGTGAAACATTATTGTCTTTTGCTACAAAAGTTTTTTCTAATTCTGATTCTGAAGGTATTTCTATCGCATCTCCAACTTTACCTGCCGAGCCTTTTTACACAGATAAATGTTATTTCTTTAGAGAATCTGAAGATGAATACAAGGTGATTTTACCAAAAAAAGATTTTCACAAATTAACGACACAAAATGAATTTCATACAAATGGAAAGATAGAAATGGTGGTTTAAAATGAATATAAATTTTTCAAATTATAATCTATCTTTTCAAAAGAAATTAATGGCAAATGCTAATGTTATTAAAGATAATGAGCCTTGTCCTGTTTCTATTTATAAATTGGATAAAAAAGATGATAAAAATTATTTGAAAAATTTATCTGAAAAAGATAAAAATTGGCAGTATTCTTTTTACTTAGACAAAATACAAAAAGAATTTGAACATTCTCTTCGTTTGCGTTTAAAAAATGGTTCAAAATTAGAGTTTTATACCCTTGAAGATAAAGATCAAAATTGTTTAGGCCTTGTTGAAGTTGATAATGGAAAAAAGGAAAAACAAAATGTAGCTTATTTGGAAAGATTTCCTGCTGATTATCAAAAACATAGATATAAATATATTGGCGAAACATTACTTTCTTTTTTAGCCAAACAGCAAAAAGCTGCGAAAGCACCAAGAAAAATAGTTGTGGATAATGCAATGATTGAGGCACAAGAATTTTATTTAAAATCGCATTTTAAATATATGTATGATGGTTGTACTTATAATCAAATGTATTTGCCTACTTTTGATAGTGATGAGGCTGCAGGTCATAATACATCTATTCAAGACAAAATGTTTTTACCAAAATACAATGATGATTTATTACTTGAAAGTAATAAAAATCACACAGGCTCAGAAATAGAATTGGTAGGTTAAGATGAATATAAATTCCTCAAAATTTAATTTATCATTTCAAAAAAAATTAATGGCAAAGGCCAATGTCATAAAAAATAATGAACCTTGTCCTGTTTCTATTTATAAATTGGATAGAAAACAAGATAAAGACTATATAAAAAATTTGCGTGAAAATGACTCTGATTGGTCGTATGCTTATTATTTAACTGATATGGAAGAACAATTTGAACAAGCTAAATATGCTCGTTTGATAAATGGTGAAAATCTTAAATTTTATACTCTTGAAGACGAAAATCAAAAATGTTTGGGGCTTGTTGAAGTTGATAATGGAAGCATAGGAAAACAAAATATTGTTTATTTTGAAAGATTTCCTGCAAATAAAGAAAAAAAAGAGTTTAAATATATAGGGGAAACTCTACTTGCTTTTTTAACAAAACAACAAAAAACAGCAAATATCCCAAGAAAAATAATTATTAAAGATGCAATGGATGATGCACAACCTTTTTATACAAAATCAAATTTTCTTTTTAGATATGAATTAAATCCTTTATTTGTGCCATTACCTGTTTTTGATAGTGATGACGAAAATGGATTTGCCAGACGTTTAAATCAAATGATTTTACCAAAAAATAAAATGGATTTATTACTCGAAAATAATAAAAATCATACAAAATCAGAAATAGAATTGGTGGGTTAAAATGAATATAAATTCTTCTAAGTTTAATCTATCTTTTCAAAAGCAATTAGTTGCAAAAGCTACTGTGCTTAAAAATAATGAGCAATGTCCTGTTTCTGTGTATAAATTAGATAAAAAAGAAGATAAAGATTATTTTGAAAATTTATCTCAAGATAAAAAATGGCAAGGTTCAAAACTGCTTAAATATGTAGTAGAACAGTTTCCCAAACAAACACGTTTAAAATTTACACATGGTTATAAATTAAAGTTTTATACACTTGAAGATAAAGAAAAAAATTGTTTGGGATATATGCAAGTTAACGATGCAAGATTAAATGTCCAAAATTTACAGTATATAGAATCACAACCAGCAAATAAAAAAACAAAGGAATATAAATATCTTGGTGAAACAATGCTTGCTTTCTTGGCAAAACAACAACAAGCAAAAAAATGGGCAAAACAATTATATATTCCTACTCCGTTATTTGATGCGAGAGAATTTTATTACAAAGAAGGTTTTGAATCGGCTTGTGATTCTTTGCACCCATTAAAAATGTTTTTACCTTTAGGTGAAGAAGAAAATTTAATTGCAAGAAATGAAGTTCATACACAATCTGAAATAGAATTGGTGGGGCAAAATGAAAATAAATAGTGTGCAATTTTCTCCATCATTTCAAAAAAAATTAGTTGCTAAAGCTAATGTTATTAAAGAAAAACAGCCTTGTCCTGTTTTTATCTATGAATTAACAAAAAAAGAAGATAAAGAATATTTTGAAAATTTAACGGTTGATGGTAAATGGGGTTTATCTGAATTTGCGGATGATATTGCATATGATTTTAAATATTCAAGATATTTAAAAAATTTTAGAGGGAAAGAATTTAATTTTTATTCTATGGAAGATAAAGATGGAAATTGTTTGGGAATTGTGGAAGTTGATAATTCAAAAAAATATAAACAAAATATTAAATACATTGAAGCAGTACCAGAAAATTCAAAAAAACGTGAAAAGGCTGTCTTCTTGGAAAAAGAAAAGCTTAAATATAAATATATTGGTGAAACAATGCTTGCTTTTTTAGCAAAACAACAAGAATCAAAACTAATACCAAAACAAATTGTAGTTCAAAGTCCTTTAGCTCAAGCTCGTAATTTTTATTTGAATTCTTATTTCTGTTTTGATGATAAAGAAATGTTTTTAGGCAGTATGCATTTACCATTTGAAAATCAAGTTTCATTAATTGAGGATAATGAAAAACATACACAAGCGCAAATAGAATTAATGCGAGGTAAAAATGTTAAATAATTTGCATTTTTCACCTTCTTTTCAAAAAAAATTATTAGCAACAACAACTTTAAATGATTGTGGCAAAAAAATACCTTGTCAGATTTACAAATTAAATTCTCCACAAGATACATTATATTTAAACCAACAAATGAACAGCGAAAATTGGCTTGGATATCACTACTTAGATACTTTTTATAGCAATTTTGCGGAAGATAAATTTTATACAAGTCCTTATATAAATTTTTATACTTTGGAGAATGAAAAAGGTGATTTGTTAGGCTATTTAGAAGAGATGAAAAATGAAAATATAAGAAAAGTTCTTTATTTGGAAACAGTACCAACAATGGCGAAGGGAACAAAGAATAGAAGAGTAAAAGGTATTGGGGAAACAATGATGGCTTTTCTTGCTTCTTTATCATTAAATTCAGAAAAAGTAGAAGATGTATGGATTAGTTATCCTTCTAATGATTCAGAATTGTTTTATAAAAAATTGGGCTTTGAAAGACCATCTTCAAAAAGTCGTTCTCTACATTTACCATTAGAAAATGTTATTCCATTGATTTGGAAAAACGAAGAACGTAATGGTTCAGAAATAAAATTTGTGGAGGGAAATGATGATAAATAATACTCATTTTGCACCTTCGTTTCAAAAAAAATTATTGGCGACCACTTCATTAAAAGATTATTGTGGAGAAAAAGTCCCTTGTAAAATTTATGAGTTGAATTCTCAAGAAGATGCACTATATATAAATAATCAATTAAATAGTGGGGAATGGATTGGCAATTATTTTTTAGATACTTTTTATAAAAATTTTGCTATAGATAAATTTTATACACGTCCTAATATAAAGTTCTATACTTTAGAAAAAGAAAATGGTGATTTGTTAGGCTATTTAAATGAAATTAAAAATAAAGATAAAACAAGAAGTGTATTATATATAGAAACAGTACCAACAATGGCAAAAAATTCAAAAGTTAGAGAAATAAAAGGTATTGGTGAAACAATGCTTGCTTTTCTTGCCTCTTCTATTGTTAAGAGTAAAGATATTGAAAAAATTTGCATTGATATGCCATCTGATAGTGCTCGTTGGTTTTATGAAAAGTTAGGCTTTAAAAAAACTTTTTCAATGTCTTCATCAATGTATTTGCCTGTTGAAAATATGCGTTCTTTGATTTGTAAAAACGAAAAACGCAATGATTCAAAAATAAATTTTGTGGAGGAAGTATGATAAACAAAATCAACTATTCTCCATCTTTTCAAAAACAATTAAAGGCAAAGGTAAATATTTTAAACAATAATAAGCCTGAACAATGTTTTATATATGAATTAAATGAGGAAGAAGATTTAGATTATTTCAAAGAAATAAAGGAAATGCCAGAATGGCGTGAAAAAGGTTTTGCAGTCCAATTTCATGAAACATTAGAAGATAAGGATGATAGTGAACATTTATTTGTAATGGAATCAAAAGATGAGGAGTGTTTGGGTATATTAGAACTTGATGATGATGTTGTTAATAACGAATTTCAAAGAATTGAATATATAGAAACTTATTTGCCTTGTTCATCAAGAAATGGAGATAGAAGTAGAAAATATATAGGTCAAACTTTATTAGCTTTTGCTGCAAAGTCTTTTGATGAATCAAAACATAAAAAAGGATTAAGAATTCCAAGTGCAGTTCGTGAAGCTGTTAATTTTTATATTAGTAAATGCCATTTTAATTGGGTGTTGAGATCGACACCATATGAGTTGATATTGTTAAAAGAAGATTTTGATAAATTGATTAATACAAATGAACAAAATACTAAAGGAAAGATAGAGTTGGTGGGGTAATGAAAATAAATGTAGTACAAAACTCTTTATCTTTTAAAAAAACTTTAGTGGCAAATACTGCATATCTTAAAGGTGGAAAAGTTTGTCCTGCAAAAATATATTCGTTAGATCCTTATAAAGATGAAAGATATTTTCTTAGGTTAGAAGATAGTGAAAAATGGGTGATGAATGATTATATTGATAATGTTCTTCATAATATGAGAAATGTTGATATGTATAAAGAAAATTATCCACATTGCAGAAGTGATTTTTTTGTTATGGAAGATGAAAATAAAGAATGCCTTGCTTATATAGCAATTGATACAGATTCTATATCGAATGAAACAAATATTGATTATATGGAAGTTTGCCCTGAATATAGTAGCGAGAATTCTAATAGGAAAACAAAATATATAGGTGAATCTTTATTGGCATTTGCTTCTAATTTTGCGCAAAAGTTTTTTAGAACAACTCTTACTGTAAATATCCCATCTGCTACAGCGATAGATTTCTACAAAAAAGAAGGTTTTGTTACACATCCTAAAAATATTTGTGGACTTTATTTGCCAAATAAAAATGTTCACGTATTAACCGCACGAGCTTACGATAAAACAGGGGTTGGCGTTAGTTTTGTTGATTAATTTTTTACGTCATTAACTGTTTTAAAGTGCATTTTTGCCACTTCATTTAATCGTTCAAAAGAATATTCTTTTACAAAGTTTTTGCCTTGTTCTATAACTTTATCCGATACTCCTTTTGAAAATGGCATAGAATATTTTTCTTCCATTTCTGCCATTCTTTTAACGTATTCAGCTCTCGCTAAAACTGAAGCTGCTGCAACAGCAATATCTGCTTCTGCTCTTACCATTTGGTTTAAAACAATATTTTTGCCTTTGTTCATTAATGCATTTTTAATTAAACTCTCATCACCAAATTTATCAGCTAAAGCATAATTGCAAGGTGATTTTTCTAAAATATTTTCAATGGCACGGGCATGTCCCCAAGCTAAAAGTTTGTTTAAATTATTAAATTTAGAATATAGTTCATTGTATTTTGCAGGCAACATTATAACTACTGCGTGATGAGAATTTGCACGAATGAATTTAGCCATTTCTAAAATCTTTTTATCTGCTAACTTTTTGCTATCTTTTATTCCTAAATCTATGAATTTTTGTTTGTTTTCATTATTTACCTGAACACCAGCAACAATTAATGGACCAAAAAAGTCACCTTTGCCTGATTCATCTGTGCCAATATAAACTTCTTCTTTTATAAGTTGCGCATCTTCTGATTTTTGTATTTTTATTCCAAGTAAATCATTAATTTTTTCTACAATAGGCGTTATGTCTTTGCCTTGTATTAAAAGCTTTCCACTTGTGTAATAAATAGCTTGATAGTTGTTTGTTTTTGCACGCCAAACAGAATATTGAACAACATCAAATGTTGCATTATCTTCTGTAAGAATATCTTTTATTTTGTTAGCCGTTAATGCATTTATTTTTTCTGAAAAAGTATTCATTCTTATAAAATAACATATAATTTGAATTCTAAAAAGATGTTTTTATTCTTTTCTTAATTTATGATTTTGTAACCATTGATTACCTTTAAAATAATTGTTAATATTATAGAATGGATAAAGTTTTTATAATTCAACCAGATAACAACAAAGGCAAGTACATAACAAATGGTTATGCATCAGCGTTTTCTGATTTTAATTATTTTATATTTGAAAGAAAAATTTTTGATTTAAATGTTGAGGAAATAGCAAAAATACAACCACATGTTGTTTTTTGTTTTTGGTCTGATATTGTTCAAAATGAAGTTTTGATTAGTTTCTTTGAACAAATATCTTGTGAAAATATAGACTTTATTCACGTTGCAGAGGTTTTAAAAGATATTCCTGTTCAATTTAGAAAAAAGAGTAATCATTTTTGTTTCTCTTCTGATAATAAAGATAAAAAATATTTTGTTAATATGGCAATAAATGCTAAAGATTATAAAGTTAAGTTTGATAGATACAAATACACTATTACTTTTGCAGGAAACCCTGCACTTGATAACAGAGAAGAAATTTTGGCTAATTTAATCTATAACTTTGGTCCAATTAATATTTTTTGTCGTTCCTTTGATTTTTACAAAAGTCTTGATGATATGCATAAAAATAATTTGCTAAATGATAATTATTTAGAGCTTTATCGTGCTTCTTATCAAGGTTATGTTGAAAATCAAAAAGAATTGGCTTCTATATATTCTTCATCTAAAATCAATATAGATATGCCAAATATCGATGGTAAGAATATGAATTATAGGACTCTTGAAGTATTGGCTTCTAATGGATTTTTATTGACTCCTTATAATGATTTAGTTGTTAAGCAATTTGATGATGGAAAAGATATAGAAACATATAAAAATCCTGAACAGTTGGTTGATAAAATTAATTTTTATTTAAAAAATTTAAATTTAGCGCAATCAATTGCATATAATGGAAAGAAAAATGCTGTAAGTAATCACTCTTTTTGTGATAGACTTAAATCAATATTGAAGGTGATTTATGGCGAAGATTTTAGTAATAGATGATGATGTTGCGATTAACGAATTAATAAAAATAAATCTTGAACTTGCTTTTTATAATGTAGTAACGGCTTTAGATGGAAATAAAGGTTATGCATTAGCAAAGCAAGAACAGCCTGATTTGATTATTCTTGATGTTATGATGCCTGAAGTTGATGGCTACACAGTAGCTAAACGCATTCGTGAAAATGAATCTACAAAAGATATCCCTATTATTATGCTTACTGCACTTAATATGCTTCAAAATAAAGTTCAAGGTTTTAATATTGGTGTTGATGATTATCTTTGTAAACCTTTTGAAATGGAGGAATTATTAGTTAGAATTAAAGCTTTATTAAAACGTTCTAATAATATTCCTAATTCTTTTGCTGTAAAAGAAGTTTTATCTCAAGGTGATATTACTTTAATTCCGGAAATATATTCTATTGAAATCAATGGGAAACAAGCAAAAGTTACGCCTATAGAGTTTGATATTGTAAATTTATTAATGCAAAATTATGGAAATATGGTATCAAGTGCGAAAATTTTAAAAGAAGTTTGGGGCTATGATGCAGATGATGATGTTGAGACAATTCGTGTTCATATGCGTCATATCAGAGCTAAAATAGATAAAATTTCTAATGGTAAAAAATATATTGAAACCATCTACGGTGGCGGTTATAGATTATTACCTGAAGGTGCAGTTGAGAAAAAATAACTAACAAAAATTTTTATATTTGTTTTTTACTTTAGTATGAAAATTTCAACTATTAATCAACAAATATATTCATTTGGCACAAGAAAACAATTTAAAAGAATGTTTGATAAGTGTTCATATTCTAATGAGCCTTTTTATCCTTGGGATACAAGTACTATTGAACATATTATCCCTGAAAGTTGTGGTGGAAAAGATGATTATTCAAATTATTTAGTTGTAAAACGTAGTTGGAATATGCATAGAAGTAGTACGCCTCTTGATGAATTTATTCTTCAATATCCAGAAGTAAAAGAGAACATAAAAAATGCCGTAAAATCTAAAGAAGGGCAAATAATAGAAGGTATTAATTGGGCTGAGGAAGTTAAAAAAACTCTTTTTAAAGCAATTGGTTATGATATTTTTGAAGAATAACTTGAAAATTATACTGTAAAGTAGTAGTTTATTTTTCAATAATAATATATAATAGAGTTCTAAAATAAATTTAATAATATTTGAGATATAGAAAAAGTTAAATAAAGGAGAGAAAAATGACATTTTGGAAAAAATGCCAAAGTTCTTTGAAAAGAATGCTGATGACAATAGCGTTGTTTCTTTTCGTTGGAGTGCCAGCCTTTGCAGGTGAGGCTAATTTGGTTGTACCAAAAATAGAAGGTGAAAATTATAATCTTTTATTAATTGGTATTATTGTTTCAGTTTTAGGTGTTTTATGGGGATTATTTGCTTTTGCACAAGTTAAATCATTAAAAACACATAAATCAATGGCAGAAATAGGTAATACTATTTTTGAAACTTGTAAAACATATCTTGTTCAACAAGGTAAGTTTTTAATCGTTTTAGAAGTTTTAATAGGCTTATGTATTGCTTTCTATTTCGGATTTTTACAAGGAATGGAATTGGTTAATGTGCTTATTATATTAGCTGCTTCTGTTATTGGTATTTTAGGTTCTTACGGTGTTGCTTGGTTCGGTATTAGAATGAATACTTTAGCTAACGCAAGAACTTCATTTGTAGCATTAAAAAATAGCCCATTAAAAATATTAAATATTCCATTGAAGGCAGGTATGAGCATTGGCGTATTATTAGTTAGCGTTGAGCTTATTGTTATGCTTTCAATTTTATTATTTGTTCCTGGACATTTAGCAGGTGCTTGTTTTATTGGATTTGCAATCGGTGAATCTTTAGGTGCTTCTGCCCTTCGTGTTGCAGGTGGTATCTTTACAAAAATTGCCGATATTGGTTCAGACTTAATGAAAATTCAATTTGGCATTAAAGAAGATGATCCAAGAAACCCTGGTGTAATTGCTGACTGTACAGGTGATAATGCAGGTGACTCCATCGGACCTACAGCTGACGGTTTTGAAACATACGGTGTAACCGGTGTTGCTTTAGTTACATTTATTTTGTTGGGTGTATTCCCTGATTATCAAATCCAATTATTAACTTGGATTTTCGTTATGAGATTCTTGATGATAGTTACATCTGTTATCGCATACGGAATTAATAGTGTAGTTGATAAAATTGTATTTGAAAAGAAAGAAGATTTTGATTTTGAAGTTCCTCTAACTAATCTTGTTTGGTTAACTTCTATTCTTTCTATTGCAATGACTTTTGGAGTAAGTAAATATTTATTAGGCTCTATGCCAAATAATTTATGGTTAACATTATCTATAATTATAAGCTGTGGTACTTTAGGCGCTGCTTTAATTCCTGAATTTACAAAGATATTTACAAGCCCTAAAGCTAAACATACAGAAGAAGTTGTTAAAGCTTCTAAAGAAGGTGGAGCTTCTTTAACAATATTATCAGGTATTGTATCTGGTAACTATTCAGGTTTTTGGATTGGTTTTGTTATTGTAGCTTTAATGTTAGCTTCATATTTTGCAAGTTTATATATCCCTGCTGATGTTATGAACTATGCATCTGTATTTGCTTTTGGTTTGGTTGCATTTGGTTTCTTAGGAATGGGACCTGTAACAATCGCTGTAGACTCTTATGGACCTGTTACAGATAATGCTCAGTCAGTTTACGAATTATCTTTAATTGAAGAAATTCCAAATATTTCTGAAGAAATTAAAAATGAATATGGCTTTGAACCAAACTTTGAAAAAGCTAAAAAATTCTTAGAACAAAATGACGGCGCAGGTAATACATTTAAAGCAACTTCAAAACCTGTATTAATTGGTACTGCAGTTGTTGGTGCTACTACTATGATTTTCTCTTTAATCTTAGTTATTAAAGAAACATTAGGTATTAATCCTGAAGAAGTTCTTAACCTAATCAACCCATATACATTGTTAGGTTTGTTGATGGGTGGTGCAGTAATTTACTGGTTTAGTGGTGCTTCTATGCAAGCTGTTACAACAGGTGCTTATAGAGCTGTAGAATTCATTTCTAAAAACATTAAATTAGGTGAATGTGATGACAAAAAAGCTAACGTAGATAATTCAAAAGAAGTTGTTAGAATTTGTACGGAATATGCTCAAAAAGGTATGATGAACATCTTTATCGCATTATTTGCATTTGCTTTATCATTAGCTTGTTTATCAGCTCCTTTAGGTGATAATAATAACCCTGTATCATTCTTTGTTAGTTATTTAATAGGTATAGCAGTGTTTGGTTTATTCCAAGCTGTATTTATGGCTAATGCAGGTGGTTGTTGGGATAATGCTAAGAAAATTGTTGAAGTTGACTTAGAAGAAAAAGGCACTCCTCTTCATGATGCAACAGTTGTTGGTGATACTGTTGGAGACCCATTTAAAGATACTTCTTCAGTTGCTATGAATCCAATTATTAAATTTACAACTTTGTTTGGATTATTAGCAATGGAAATTGCAATTGCTCCAGCATTTAAAGAATATGCTTTAATAGCAGGTATTGTATTATTTATAGTTGCTGTTCTATTTGTTATACGTTCTTTCTATGCAATGAGAATAGCTTCAAAGAAAGATTAATTAATAAATAATCAATAAAAAAGCCCGTTTAATACGGGCTTTTTTTTGTGAAAATTTGCATTGAAATTGTGTTAAATAAAAAGTTTTTTTGTTTTTTTAATTCAAATTTATTTTCTGCGAATAATTTTATAATTTCTTCAGGAGTATAAAAATCTTGTTTTGATTTGATTAAATAGTTATAAGCTAATGGGTTTTTCTTGAAAATTTTGCATAAAATTGGAACATAAAAATCAAAAATTTTGCTGATTTTATTTTTGTATCCAAAATCAAGGTGCATAAATTCACCGTTGATTTTAAGAATTTTATAAGCATTTTCAATAGCTTTATTTATATTCTCTACATTTCGTAAACCAAATGTGCAGGTAATTGTATCAAATTCATTTTTTTCAAAAGGTAGATTTGTAATATCTAAATTGTAAAATTCAACGTATTTACATTTTTTTCTTGCTATATTTAGCATTTTTTCAGAAAAATCTATACCTATAACGTTTACTTTTTTATAATGTTTTTTTATCAACCAAGCTGTATCACCTGTTCCACAACACAAGTCAAGAATTTTGCTTCTGTTTGATATGTTTAATTCTTTTATGCATTTAAATTTTATAATTTTATGCAAACCAAAAGATATGACATTATTCATAAAATCATAGCTGTTAGAAATTCTATTAAATAAGTTTTTAATTCTGTTTGGAGATTTATCCATTATTTTCCTGTTTAAAAAAGGGGATTTTGAAATCCCCTTTTAATTTAGTAATCTATATTATCTGTTGGTTCTTCGTCTTCAGAATCAGTTTTTTCGTAGTTTGTATCAAAATTGTCAGGTAATAAGTCGTTATCTGGCCAAACGGTTGTTTCATCTGCTCGAGTGGCTGATAGATTTATACTTGCCGAAAAATCAGAGTCTGTAAGTTCTGCTTCTTTTACAATACAGCCAGACATATCTGCATCAGTAAAATTACAATAGTTAACTGTTCCATAGCTGAAATCAGTACCATTTAATAATGCTTCTGAAAAATCACATTCAATTAAAGTTGCTCTTGTAAAATCTGTTGCGTTTAAGTCTGCACCTGCAAAATTTACATTTGATAAATGTGAATCTACAAATGAAGTGCCTGCTAATTCAGTGTTTGAAAAATCAATTTCTTCTAATGTGATATTAGAAAAATCTAATTCTGTTAAATCTAATTCCCCCATTGTTTTTTTGTAAGAATTAAATTCTTCAGGATTTTTAATAACTAATTCTGCAAGTTCTTCTTTTGAATACATTAATTATCTCCTTAAAATACTAACTTATTACATAACGATAATGCTATTCCACGAAACCATGTATTTATAACATTTTTTTCTAACTTTTTTATTTTATTAACAAATTTAAAGATTGTAAATACTTAGTATATATTTTTTGTACAATTGCACGCAATTTGGTTTTTAAAAAATACTTTATATATGAGTAAGGTGGGTAAGGTTTTATAATGAACTTTCTAAATTCATTCTTAGGAGTACAAGGTAATATTGGTGTTAATCAGGTCGGCGCAGTGTCAGCCGGAATACCTGTGGCAAGTAAGCCTATTGTTGATGTTTACCAAAAAAATTCAACAACAACAGCACCAATTAATCCTGCAGCAAAGAATTTAACTAATTTATATTCACCAAATCAGTTATTAGCAGCATATACAAATCCTATTTATGCAAATAGTTTGTTAGCTAATTCTGTTGAAGCAAGAAATATTTTGTCTTCTTATGGAATTCAACCAAAAGTTTATCCAGAAAACTTAACAAAAACAACAAAAGCTCATATTCAAACAACAGCTGCTTGTGCAAATCAAATCGCAAATAAATTAAATTTATCTGCATATGATAAAAAAGTATTAGAATTAGGTTGTGTATTCCATGATTATGGAAAGATTTTTATCCCATCTGAAATTTTAAATAAACCAGGAAGTTTTACTCCACAAGAGAAAGAAATAATGGATTTACATGCACAATTAGGTGCAGAAACATTAAAGGCAACAGGCATGAATCAAAGAGTTCTTGATTTAGTTGCTAATCACCATAAGCCAGTATCTGAAGTAACAGATATATTAGGACAAATACTGTCTGTCGCTGATATTTATTCAGCGCTTAGAGAACAACGTAGCTATAAAGCACCATTAACGAATGCTGAAGCTATGCAAATATTAGACCAAAAAGCCCAAGCTGGCGAAGTAAGTACAGAAGTTGTAAACGCATTAAAAGCTTGCGTTTCAGAAGCTATGGTGGCATAGGTGTCGTAGTTAGACATCAAAAAAAAGAACCTTATTATTAAGGTTCTTTTTTTATTTTTAGTAAAAAATTTATTACATAGCTCTTTGAACTTTTCCTGCTCTTAAACAAGAAGTACAAACTTTAACTCTTTTTACAGTACCGTTTTCTACAATTTTAACTGATTGTAGGTTTGGACTTTGTCTGTAAACATGATGTTTATGAGAGAATGAAAGTTTTGAAGCTTTCAATGTTTTTTTACCACATACTGCGCATTCAACTGACATTTTGTTTTCCTTTCAAGTATTCTTTATAGTTTGATGATATTAAAAAAATAATTAAATTTCAACCCCGTATTATAAAATATATTAACTATTCTAAACAAAATGTTTTTTAGGGTGGTAAAACGTATGTCTTTTTTATAAAATAATAATGAGGGATATTTTGATGACAGAAGCAATAAAGACAGTTCGAGAAATGATTGAGGAGAGAGAATATTTATTTTTATCTCCTTTGGCAAAAAAAGCAGCTGAAACAAAAGGTAGAAAAAAAGAATTAAAACTTTGTCCTTTTAGAACAGAATTTCAACGTGATAGAGATAGAATTCTTCATTCTAAGGCTTTTAGACGTTTGAAACATAAAACTCAAGTGTTCTTTTCACCTTATGATGATCACTTTAGAACAAGAATGACACATACTCTTGAGGTTTCTCAAATCGCAAGAACATTAGCTCGTGCTTTGAATTTAAATGAAGATTTAACAGAAGCTATTGCTTTAGGTCATGATTTAGGACATACTCCGTTTGGTCATAGTGGTGAAAGAGTTTTAAATGAATTAATGCCTAATGGTTATAGACATAACGAACAAAGTGTTAGAGTTGCTGAATTTATTGAAAAATTGAATTTGACGGAAGAAACACTTGATGGAATTTTAAATCACTCTTATGATTTCTTGCCTCATACTTTGGAAGGGCAAGTTGTTAGAATTTCTGATAAAATTGCTTATTTGAATCACGATATTCAAGATGCTTTAAGGGCTAATATCATTAGAATTGAAGATATTCCTCAAGAAAGTGTAAAATATTTCTCTACAACAAATCATATAAGAATTACAAAGTTTATTAGTGATATCGTTCAAAATAGTTATGGAAAAGAATTAATTTCTATGAGCGAAGAATGTCATAAAGAGTTTGTTCGCTTGAGAGATTGGATGTTTGATAATGTATATGATAATTCTCCTGCAAAATACGCAGAAGATAAGGCTCAGAATGTTATTAGACAATTATTTATGTTTTATTGTGATGAATTGAGTAAAAAATATCCTAATTCATCTAAAGAAGATGTTATGCAAACTGTTTGTGATTATGTTTCAGGCATGACAGATAGATATGTATTAATAAAGTATGAAGAAAATTTCTTGCCATCACCATTAATCCCTCAAAGTAATGATGAATTTTTATTCAAGTTGGCAAATATGAATGGACTAAAATAGCCGATGACCACAAAGAAAACTTATAATGAAGTAATATCTGAAATACGTGATAGATTGGACATTCTTGATGTTGTCCAATCAAGAGTCGTATTAAAGAAAAAAGGTGCTAATTATTGGGGTTGTTGTCCTTTTCATAATGAAAAAACACCATCTTTTTGTGTGAATCCACAAAAAGGCATTTTTAAATGTTTTGGTTGTGGTGAAGGCGGAGATGCTATTAGCTTTTTGATGAAAATTAATAATCAATCTTTTGCTGATGTTATTAAAGACCTTGCGCAAGAATTTGGAATAGAACTACCTGCTTTTAGTGGTGATTCAAAACAACATGCAGAAGAGAAGCAACAAATAAAAGATTTATTAAAAGAAACTTGTGATTATTATTATAATAATCTTTTAACTTTACCAGAAGCAAAAGTTGCTCTTGATTATTTGACCCAAAGAGGTATTACAAAAGAAATTATTGATGAGTATAAAATTGGTTTTTCAACCAAAGGTTATACTGATTTACAAAATAAATTTAAGTCAAAATATACTCCTGTAATATTTGAAAAAGCAGGTTTGACAGTGCCTACAGAAAAAGGTGAAACTGTTGATAGATTTAGAAATAGAATTATGATTCCTATTCGTGATGAAGCAGGAAGTGTTATTGCTTTTGGTGCAAGAGCTGTTTTAGAAGGTCAAAATCCTAAATATTTAAATTCACCTGATACTATTTTGTATAACAAAAGTAGAATTTTATATGGTATTAACGTAGCAAAAGATAAAATGATTGAAGATGACTACGTTGTTATTATGGAAGGGTATTTTGACGTTATTTCTGCGCAAGCTGCAGGGTTAAAAAATGCAGTAGCATCTTGTGGTACTGCTTTAACTGTTGACCATGTTCGTTTAATTGCAAAGTATTCTAAATCAAGAAAAATATATTTGTCTTTTGATACTGATTCAGCAGGCTTAAAGGCAACTGCAAGGAGTACACAAGTTATAAAAGAAGCGTTCTCTGGTTTGGGTAATTTAAAGATTTTTGATCAAAGTTATTCTTCATTGAATGATGATAAATATACTTGTGAAATACGCGTTATTGCCCCATTTGATAGCAAAGACCCTGATGAATATATTAGAGAATTTGGTATAGATCAATATAAAAAATATATTAAAAAAGCACCTTTATTGTTAGATTTTGAATTAAATCAAGTGTTAAAAGATTATAGAAGTGATTTTTCTCCAACAGATAAGTTAGCTTTAATAAAAAAAATCATGCCTTTAGTCGAGGAAATTCCAAATAATATTATTCAAAATGAATATATAAGGCTAATTTCTGACAGAATTAATGTAGATGAAAAGGCTTTAATTAGGGAGATAAATCGTAGTAAGATGCCACAAACTGCTGTGCGACCTGAAAAGTCCGGAATTGTAACAAAATCTTCAAATTTCGCAGAAAAAGCACAAAAAAATCTTTTGAGCTTGTTTTTAGCCTGTGGAAGTGAAGCAGACTTCAAATATCTATCAGAAATCGTAAAAAATGTAAACATTTCAGATAAAAACTTAATTATTATTCGAAATACAATTGACAAATTGTTATATCAGGTAAATAATGATGTGGAAAAATTAATACAAGCCCTGTACACACATTTTGTTGAGGATAATCAATTAAAGGATATAGTAACAGATTTAATATATATTTCAGATAGTTTTAAAAACTTATCGGATAAAGATTTTAAAGCTGTTGTAAAGGAGAATGCAGAACGAATTCAACGTTACCAGTTATATTGCGAGAAAAAAGAATTGAGTTCAAAATATAAAAAATTAGATGATGATGATGTTGAATCAATGCAGTATCAAATGCAATTAAGAGAAAAACTAAGAAACAAACAAAAAAGCGGAGAAAACATTAATGAGTAAAAAGAAAATTTCAGATTTATCAGTCGTTAGCATGTTGGACGAAGAAGAAACTATGGAAAACGAAACATCTGATGCTTCAGGTATTATATTAATGACAGAGCCGGATTCTATAAGTCGTGATGGCATGGATGTTATCATGAATTCTGAAAGAAACAAAATCATTGATACTATTGAAAATGAGGATTTGTTCTCAACTGATATGGTTGAAGAAGACGAGGATGAAGATGTTTCTTTGACAGATGCACTTTTACCTAAAGGTGTTTCTTTTGATGATCCAGTTAGAATGTATTTAAGAGAAATCGGTAGAATTAAATTATTAACTGCTGATCAAGAAATAGATTTAGCTAAGAAAATCATTCAAGGTGGTAATGCTGGCGTTATTGCAAAAAGAAAATTAGTACAAGCTAACTTAAGACTTGTTGTTTCTATTGCTAAAAAATATGTTGGCAGAGGAATGTTATTCTTAGATTTAATTCAAGAAGGTAACTTAGGTCTAATCAGAGCAGCTGAAAAATTTGACCACGAAAGAGGTTATAAATTCTCAACTTATGCTACTTGGTGGATTAGACAAGCTATTACAAGAGCTATTGCAGACCAAGCAAGAACAATTAGAATTCCTGTTCACATGGTTGAAACTATTAATAAACTTAAAAAAGTTACAAGAAAATTAGCTCAAGAACTTTCAAGAAAACCAACCGAAGAAGAATTGGCAGTAGAAATGAACATTTCTGTTCCAAAACTTAGAGAAATTATTAAAGTTGCTCAAGAACCATTATCTTTAGAAACTCCAATTGGTAAAGAAGAAGATTCTCGTTTAGGTGACTTTATTGAAGATAAAGATGCTGATGCTCCTGTTAAAACAGTTGCTCAAGAACTTTTAAGAGAAGACTTGGCAGAAGTTTTATCTGGTTTATCTCCAAGAGAAAGAGATGTTCTACGTTTAAGATTCGGTATGGATGACGGTCGTCAAAGAACTCTTGAAGAAGTTGGTCAATTGTTTGGTGTTACTCGTGAACGTATCAGACAAATTGAAGCTAAAGCGTTGAGAAAACTAAGACATCCAAACAGAAGCAAACGCTTAAAAGAATATATTGAAGTATAGTTTATATACAAAAAAGAAAAGCCTCGTTAATTCGAGGCTTTTTCTATTAGTTCGAATTTTTCTTTTCTTGTTAATTGTTTTATTCTGTATTCTTCTTTTTGTGCATCAATTTTATTATCAAATTCAGCCGTGTATACTAATTTAAAAGGTTTATTGGCTCTTGTGAATTTTGCCCCTTTTCCTTCTTGATGTAGTTTGTAGCGTTTTTCAACATTGTCTGTATAACCGCAATAAAGTTTGTTTGTTACGGTTAAAATTATATAAACATAATATTTTTTATTTTCTTCAGGCATGTTGTTCAATTTCTTTTAGTATAGAAATTATATTATCATATTTTAGCTCTGTTACTAATCTATGACGAAATTCGCTACCACCTCTAAAGTTTCTTATATAGCAAGGGTAGAATTTTCTAAAGAACTTAATGCCATTTTCTTCACCTCTAAATGCAATTTGCATATCAAGGTGGCGTTTAATCATTTTAAGTTTGTCTTTTAGTGGTGCTTCTTGTATTAATTCACCATCAAATAAATATTTTTCTACACGATTTAATAAAGATAAATCACCCATTGCAGCTCTACCTATTGCAATACCATCAGCTTTAGAACGAATCAAGCATTCTTTTGCTGTTTCAGGGCTTACAATATCTCCGTTTGCGAAGTAAGGAATATCTATTTCACCACGAAGTTTTGAAATCATATCCCAATCAGCAATGCCTGAATATAATTGAGAACGTGTTCTTCCGTGAACTGTAACTGCGCTAACTCCTGCTTCTTGCATTTTTTGAGCAAATTCAACAAAGTTCATTGTGTCTTGGCTCCAACCAAGTCTGAATTTACAAGTTACAGGAATTTTCACTGCTTCTTTAACTGCTGTAACTATTTCTGCTGCCAAGTCTAAATTCTTCATTAAAGAACAACCGTCATTTCCTTTTACAATTTTGTTTATAGGGCAACCCATATTAATATCAATGAATGTTGCTTTAGGTTCAAGCATTTTTGCTGCTTTCGCCATTAATTCTGGTTTGTGACCTTCGATTTGAAAAGATACAGGGGCTTCTTTTTCATTTGTTTCTATTACTTTATGGTCACGATTTTGCATTAGTCCTTCAGAACTAATCATTTCTGTCATTAAAAGGCATGTTGGAGAATATTCTCTAATTAATTGGCGCATAACAAAATCCGTTATACCAGCTAATGGAGCAAGTGCAACATTGCTTTTTAGCTCAACATTTCCAATTTTAATTTGTTTTTTTAATTCTGTTTGCATTATTGAATCTCGTTTATACGACTTTGAGCATATCTTCTATAGTCATCGTCAGTAACACTTTTTTCAACATATATTTTATAATTTTCTTTTGCTGACGTAAAGTCATTCAAAGCATCGTAATCAACGCCCATTGAGTAGTATGCAATAATCATATCTGGAGCATATTTTAAGGTTTGCTTATAGTCTGCAATCGCTTTTTGATAGTCATTTAAACCGTCAAATGACATAGCTCTATAGTAGTAGATTGTTGCATTATCTGGTGTAAGCTGAATTACTTTACTGAATTTTTCAATAGCTTCCTTGTATTTGTTTTCTTCATACAATTTTACGCCATTTGCCAAAAGTGTTTCTACGTTTTTTGCATCAATATATTCTGATAGTTCTTTTGCTTTAGCGTGCACAGGGTTTTTGCTTAGAGCCATTTCTACATATTGTTTTGAATGTTCTAAATCATTATTATTTGCATAGATAGAAGCGATGTAGTATGGCAAATCAGCATTTTTATTGTCTATACCCATTGCTTTTTTGTAGTAATTTATAGCTTCTTGATAGTTGTTTAATGCTTGATAAGAAGCTGCGATACCAATACAAGAATCAACTGTAGCTGGTGTTATTTTTAAATATTCATTAATAGCTTCTTGATAGTTTCCATTTTCAAAAGCTGTTGTTGCTATTGAATATCTGTTTGTTGCGTATTCTTTTTTTACAATGTCTAATTGTTTGTTTACAAGCTCATTAGATGGTGATAGTGCTTTTGCTTTTTGAATAATTTGGTAAGCATTAACATAATCCCCTTTTTGTCTATATGCTTGTGAAAGATTTGTATAAGCATCTATTTTATTACTATCTAATTTTATTGTTTCCAAGTAATAAACAATAGCATCATCTATTTTGTTCGCATTATGTAACTCGTATGCAAATTGATAGTACGTATTTGCATTCATTGGTTCATTTTTAACATTTTGATATAAGTAATCTAAAACTTTTTCTGTTGGCATTGTTGATTTTAATAAATCAAATAGATTAGCTTTTATATCTGTATTATTAGGTTCTAAACTCAATGCTGTTTTGTATGTTGATATTGCATCAGAATTTCTTCTTAAATTCTTTAAACATTCAGCCTTATATGTTAAAACATTTACGTTGTTTGGCTGAGTTTGTAATATTGAATTATAAATGTTTAAAGCTTTATCGTAATTTTTTTGTTCTTGGAATAAAGTACCAATGTTAATTCTTGTATTGATATTTGAAGGATTCAATTGTTCTGCTTTTTGGTATTCTGCAAGTGCTTCAGAATATCTTTTTTGTTTTTGAAATACAACACCTAAATTTGCGTGAGCTTCCGCATCTTTTGGATTTGCATCAACTTTTTGTTGCCATATTCTTTCTAACGAATTTAAAATATCTTCTCTTTCGTTAGATGTGTTTAAAGCATAACTATATTCTTTTAGTGCTGCCTGAAAATCGTTAACGTGTTCATAAGTTCTTGCTAATTTTAAATGACTTTCTGTATCATTTGCATCAAATTTAATAGCATTTCTATAGAAAGTAACAGCTTTTTCTGGTCTGTTGAATATTTTGTAAATATCGCCTAATGCAGAATTTGCTTCTCCTGCGTATTTTTTATCGTTTGATAATTGATAAAAATCAAATGCAGCAGATGCGAATTCCCCTTTTATTCTTGCTTTTTTTGCAGTTTCCATTCTTGAATCTGCGCTTAAACCAACTTTTTGGCTTGTTTCTAAAGCCGCTAAGTTTTTTTCTATTGCTTGAATAGATTCTATTGATGCAACTTCAGCACTATTAACAGGAAAATATTTAATGAAGAACAAAGCTGATTTTAAGTCTGATATTGCTTTTTCTGTATCTTTAACCGTGTTATTGTAATAAACAGCACGAAGATTATATGCATTAGATAAACCAATTAAAGATGAAGAATCAAGAGGGTTAACTCTTATAGCTTTTCTAAATTCATTAATTGCACTTGAATATTGTGCTTTTTCAACAAATTTAATACCTTCAAGATAGTTTGGGTTTTCTACATAGTTATCATCATATACAATTTCTGCTTGAATAGCTTGGCAACTCAATATAAATACTAAAAAGAAAAGTATTTTTTTCATGTTCGACTAGTTCTCCATTATTTTTATCTATTTTATAACAGATTAACTAATAATCAAATAGTAAAACTGAACATGTAAAATATTAGTTCAATTTTATTTTATTATTATATTTTTTATTGCTTTTGAACTCTTTGTTCCTGAGGGTTTTGAAGATTTATTTTACTTGTCAAAAACGTTCAAAAAAATTTACAGATTTAAAAGTGCAATTTTATCTTGAAATGATATAATTTTTTTATAGGTTTTGGTTGTATGCGAAAGGAGTCAATATGAAATTAACCGAAAGCGCATTTAATAAAGCAGAAGTGGATGAAATAATCCAAAGCATTGGCGCTAAAAAATCTAATTTAATTGCAATTTTGCAAAAAGTTCAGGAAAAATATAGATATTTACCTGAAGAAGCAATGACTTACATTGGC
>JAZSQW010000192.1:0-14128 GCA_045538205.1 Candidatus Avigastranaerophilus sp.
GCTATATTTAGAGCTTTATCAGAGCCTGCAGTTAAGAATATTCTATCAAAACCTAATGGTGCTATTTTTTTTATTTCTTGTAAAAATTCTTCTTCTGATTTTATTGTAAAAGAATCATCAAAACCGTATTCTTTTGATAAATTAACTCTGTCTTCTAAAATATCGCAACCATATGCTTTGTGGCGAAAAGCTTTTATTGCTCCACCCATAATAATTCCAATTGAACCTAAGCCTATAACTAAACTTTTGGAATGGTCTCTTAAATTGGCTCTTTTTATAGCTCTTATACAGCAAGATAAAGGCTCTAAAAATGAAGCTTCAATGTCTGTTAAATCATCATCTATTTTGAAAGTTGTATTGTGTAAATGTTCTTCAGAAACAAAAATGTATTCAGCAAAACCGCCAGGATAAATATTTGTTTTTTTAAAATGTTCGCACATAGAATAGCTTTCGTCCCAACAATATTCGCAACTAAAGCAAGGTACGTGATGACCTAAAGCAACTCTGTCTCCAACTTCAAATTTTGTATTTGTATTTATTTCAACAATTTCGCCAACAACTTCGTGTCCTAAAACGGCACCATCTTTAGCTACTTTTGTTCTCATTTTAACAATGTCAGAACCACATAATCCGCAACCATATATTTTTATGATAGCTCCTTTTTCTTCAAGAAGTGGTTTGTTTATTTCTTCTATAATAAATTTATTATTGTATAAAACGGCAGCCTTCATTTTTATCCTCATCTGCCTAAATTATAAATTAAAAGAATATTGATGTCATTTTAATATTTCGTTTGTTAAAGAATAATAAACTTGTTTGTATTCTTTTGCACTTTTATCCCAAGAAAAATCTGCCTTCATTGCATTGTAGATAAGCTTATTCCATTCAGTTTTGTTATTGTAAGTAGAAATAGCCTCGTTTATGCAATTCAACATTTCGTCTGAATTGTAGTTGTAGAATTTAAAACCCGTAGCGTTTTCATTTGGATAATTTGTTATTGTGTTATCAAGTCCGCCTGTTGCTCTAACAATAGGTATAGTGCCATATTTCATTGCAATAAGTTGAGATATTCCGCAAGGCTCAAAGCGTGATGGCATTAAAAACATATCTGCTCCTGCATATATTTTGTTGCATATTTCTTTGCCATATTCTATTTTTGCTTTTATGTTTTTTGATTTTTCGGTTAATTTTTTGAAGTAATCTTCATATCGTTTTTCGCCTGTGCCTAAAATAATAAAATCTGCATTTATAGTTTTTAATTGTTTTTCAACTTCTTTTATTAAATCAAAACCTTTTTGCTCCACTAATCTTGATATTATTGCAATTAAAGGTCTATCTTTTTTATATTCAAGGTTGAATTCTTTTAAAATTTCCTTTTTGCACTCTTCCTTATTTTGCAAAGTTTCAATTGAATAATTAAATGAAATGTTTTTATCTGTTAATGGGTTAAATTCTTCATAATCTATTCCGTTTAAAATGCCTTGCAATTTGTGTTTGTTATTGTTTAAAGCCCAGTCTAAGCCTTCTCCGTATTCATAGCTTAGTATTTCTTCAGCATATTTTGGTGATACTGTTATAATTTTGTCAGAGTAATTTATTGCCCCTTTTAGCCAAATTAGGATTTCGTAGTGTTCTAAGCCATCTGCGTGAAAAACTTCTTCTTTATTAAGCTCTGCAAAATCTAAAATTTCAGGGAAGTATTTTCCTTGATATGCTAAGTTGTGGATGGCAAGTATCGTTTTGGTCTTTTTATAAAATTCATCATTCCTATATGTTGTTTTAAGCCAAATAGGAATCATTGAAGTATGCCAATCATTACAATGAATAACATTTGGTTTGAAATTTAGAAGTCTTGCGTACTCTAATATAGCTTTTGAAAATGTTATAAATCTTTCTTGTTCGTACCAAGTATCTATGCCAGTAGGGTAAACACAATCAAAGCAAGAAAAGAATTTTGGATTGTCTATAAAAAAGACATTGATGTTTGTATTTGGAATTTTACACATTTTTAGCGTAAATACATATTTTGCCATTCCAAAACTTAATGTTAATTTTGAATTTTCTATTTCAACTATATTGTATTTTTTTTCATCAATACTACCAATTAAAGGTGTGAAAATTGCAACTTGAGTATCTTTATCTTCAATATGTTTAGGAAGCGAACCCATAACATCAGCCAATCCGCCAACTTTAGTGAATGGAGATAGTTCAAATGTTGCATATAAAATTTTCATTAATTGCCTCTTTTTATGATAATTTTGAAAGAATTTCAAGCGAGAATTTTAATATATCTTCTGTTGAATTCGCATCTTTTCTTAAACTTATTACTTGTTTTATAGCATCTTTTGCTTCGTTTGCGCTATAACCCAAAGAGATAAGAACACTTTGTACCTCGATTATAGCTTCTTGATTAACGTCATTTGTTTTAATATCTGCAACATCAATAGGCGTAACATTAGACCAGTTGATAAGTTTATCCTTTAGTTCAAGAATAATTTTTTGTGCAACCTTTGCACCAATGCCTTTTGCACGAGAAAGTTCTTTGAAGTCTTGTGTAATCATAATGTCTATTAATTCATTAATAGAAAATTCATCAAGAATGCCTAATGCCATTTTAATACCGATTCCAGAAACACTTTGTAATATGTTATAAATATCTCTTTCTTCTTTTGTAATGAAGCCAGTAAGACTCATTGAATCTTCTTTATGAGTTAGTGAAACATATATTTTGTATTCTTTTTCTGTATCATCTATTTTTTCAATTGTTCTTTTGTTTGTTGCTATGAAATAACCTATATTGTTTGTCTCAATAACGATATAAGTTCCTCTATATGAATTTAATTGTTTTGATGTTATTTTGCCTTTTAAGTAATCGTACATAGTTATTTTTCTTTTACCATTTTGTTATAAATATCTAAGTTTTCTTGTGCTTTTTTTTCGTTGCTTAAGTTCTTGTATGCAAAAGCAAGATTATAGTAGAAATTTGCATCGTTACCTTTTAATTTGATAGCTTTATTAAAAGCTGTTTTAGCTTGAGCATAATCTTTTAATCCTAAATAAGCGCAACCCATATTGTACCAATAATAAGGAAAATCTTTTTTTATTTTTGTAGCAACTTTGTATTCTTCAACTGCGCTATTGTATCTTTTTTCTTTTAAATATATGTTCCCCAAATTGTAGTGTGCTTTATCAAAATCAGGTTTTAATATAGTTGATTTTTGTAAGAAGAATATTGCGTTTGTATCATTATTAAAATCTTGCGAGATGTTTCCTAAAATATACCAAAGTTCATAATCTCTTTCTTCTTCTGTTAAAGCAGAAATCATTTCATATGCTTCTTGTAAATGGTTTGCACTATATAATGCTAAAATTTCTTGTTTTGTTTCGTCTATGTTTTTTGCAAATGAAAAACTTGCCCCGAAAAGCATAAATAATATTATTAAAGTTGTTTTTATTATTCTTTTCATAAACTCTACCTTACATGTTATTATATGTTATTAAAATAAATCTTTCTATCAAAAGCTGAAAAATAATTGTAAAATTTTATAACAATTTGCTAAAAATATTCAATTATTAATCGAAAAAAAACTTTATTATAATATAGGATAAAAACACAGGCAGATATGATCAGTTTAGACGTAGATATTTCATTTCTAAGTCGATACTTCAATATTGGTACAAGAGCATTAGAACAGTATCAAAATAAGAGTATCGTACAGATAATGCAGATAGAAGCCCAAAGGGGTAATACTAAAGCTGCAGAATTTTTGATGAAAATAACGTCTAATCCAGAAGAATTAGCAAAGGTCTTTCAGCTTGTTGAACCTAAAAATAGATATTTGATTTTGGCTCATATGAATAAAGAAGATTTGATGAAAATAATGTCATATTTAGAGCCTGAAGAATTACTTCTTGGTTTAAGTATTTTTAATCAAGAAGCTATTGTTAAATTGATGCAAAATCTGCCACAAGAAACTTTAACAAAAGTTGTTTTAGAAAAAATGGATGCAAGTAAATTCGTGAAAAATCTGCCTACAAAATTCCTTGACGAATTTATGGAATCTGATAAATTAGATAGATCTATGTTTATGGAAGCTCTTCAAGAAATTGATGATGAACAACTTCAAAAAATGATGGAGCATTTTACTGGCCAGCCTTGTTATCAAGAAAAGGGTGAAATTGTTGAACAACTTGGTTCATTAAATGATGATAACTTTATGAAAGCTATGCATAGTTTTGAACCAGAAGGAAAACAACAATTGATAATAAATATGTTGAACAAGACACCTGATTTATTTGAAGAATTCTCAGTAGAAGCAATGACTCATCCATTTAAAACAATGGAAAAATCAGAAATTTTAAAATCATTGTCTATTTTAGAAACAGAAGAATTGTTACCAATGGTTCAAGAAATGCCACAAGAAGTAATGGCTTTAGTTGCAACACAAATAAATCCTGAAATGCTTGCAAAAGTACTTTGTGCTGATTTTAAAAATGTGATTGCAAGCTGTGGCTTTGATATGTAAATTTAATTGATTAATCTACAAATGTAAAGAAATGTAAACTTGATTTTTCCTTGTAAAATCAAGGTTTTTGACTATTTTTTTAAAATTTTTATATAAAAAAAGCAATAATCAAAATCGTATATACTTTATATATATGTAAGACATATTAAAAAGACGAAGATAGTATAAAAGATACGAGAATGGTATTAAAGTCACGTTGATGGTATTTGAATACGTAGGCTGTGCTTTGGGTACTTAGATTGTGTTTTTGAATGCTTGGTAGTCTTTTTAGTGAAGATACGAAAATTATAGTTTTCTATTTATATCAATTGCTCTATTGGAATGCATTGATTTAAGTAAGATTACTGTATTTAGCTAAGATAGAATAGAGATAAAAATGACGGTGCAACAAATTAAAACACGAAACATTGATTGTAAAATGAAAGAGATGTATTTTTCTGTAAGAACGATTAAGGAGCCAGAATCAGTCTTGAGATCGAGGGGTGACTTCTGGAAATCAATGAATATAAGTGCATTGAATAATATAACGTTCCAGCAAGTCGTTTTAAGTTCGTGAACTTAGATTCCATTTTTCTTTAAGTTCTCTTAAAGTACCATCTTTGGTCATTCTTATAATGGTCATATTTATATTATTTTTCAATTTGTTATTATTTTCACTTTTACGTATACCAACCGAATACAATTCTTTTGATATTCGGTTTTTTAGTAGTCGATAATCTTTATTTTTTCTTCCCATTGTAAGGCCAATTAGGATACCATCATCTGCACTTATAGCATCGCCTTTTCCTTCTTCAAATGCATCAAAAGCTTTCTGATAATTTCTGTAGCCTACAATTCTGATTGTTGGAATTATTCTTCTTATGTTGCTTTCTGTTGTTGAACCTAAAACAACAATAGTTGTTTTCTTCTTTAGGTCTGAGAAGGTATGTATATCACTGTCTTTTTTTACTAAAGCTGTTTGTCCTGCAATGTGATAAGGTTTTGAAAAATCTATTAAAAAACTTCTTTGTGGCGTATTTGACATTGTTGCAACAATAATGTCAATTTCTTCTGCCATTAGTTTTTCTATTCTGTCACTACTATCTACAGGTACAAATTTAATTTTTCTTTTGTTTCCTAATAAATCTAATGCAATATTTTTGGCGATGTCTATATCAAACCCTTCATATTCATTAGTTCTTGGATTTAAGTATCCAAAAGGTTTTGCGTCATCTCTAACACCAACAATTAAAATGTCACGTTCGATAATTTTTTCGTAATCGCTTAATTCTTTTTTGTTGAATGAACAGCCTGTTAAAAAGATGAATGACAATAATATTAAAGACAGTAATTTTTTCATATAAAACCTCTTTTATATTATTAAATCATATCTTTATAGGCTTTAAAATACTGTTAAAGGTGGATAATTATTTGTAAAACGCTGATAGACAATATAGTGCACCAAGCGTTTGAGAGCTTATAGATTTTTTTTCTTTTGCTTGAGCGAGTATCCATTTATCTACATCTTTTATATTTATTTTGTGATGTGCAATAATTACACCGTTATCCGAAGATGGTGTTTCTTTTTGTTTTGTATCTTTTATATCTGCAATTGTGTAAGCAATTGTTTCAGATAGGCAACCACCAGAACTGCTTGAATTTTCAATTGTTAGTTGGATTCTATCTGCAATATATCCTGTTTCTTCAAGTAATTCTGTTTTTGCTGCTTCAATTATACTTTCATTGTCTCTTACATCGCCAATTAAACCTGCTGGAAGTTCAATACAAGTTTCTGCTTTGTTTTCTGCGTAAATTGGTGGACGTTTTGTTTCAAGAAAAATAATAAATTTTTCGTTATTTTTGTGTAAAATTGGCACGATAATTACGGCATCACTTTGTGCTGATTTAGTATTTGGTCTATGCGCATATGTCCAATCAAATTCGCCATTTGGTGCTTTTGTGGTTTTTAATTGTAGGTATTTAGAATTGTATAAAATTTTATTTTCTTGCATTGAACCTTCTTTAAAAATCAAATATTTGTTTTATTCACTTTCTCTGAAATATAAGTATAATATAAATATGAAAAAGATTTTATCAGTTTTTATATTATTATTTACTTCTCTTATAACTACAGGCGCTGGTTATATGGGAACTTTGCCGAATATTGATGCAGAGTTTCAATATTTAAAGGAAGAAGTTAGTGATAAAACTCAAGCACCTTTTTCTGTTGAAGAATTAGATGAACAAAATGCTAAAGAATTAAAACCAATTCCACGAGAAAATGATGATTATGTTGATATTATTATTAAGAAGGATAAAACTTCAAAGTATATGAATGATGTTAGTAAGGTTATTACTATACTTCATAAATTAAGACAGTGTATTAATAATAATCAAGATATTCAAAAATTTAATGCTATTGTTAGTAATTTAATAGACCATGTTGAACATATAAGAGTTGAGTATCAAGATAAACCAGAACATTTATTTGTTTCGTATTCAAGATTAATTGCTTTGGCAAATGAAGCGCGTGATGTTGCAACTTTTAGAATGCAAGGTAGATTAAATGAAAAATATTTGCCTTATACTGCTGAAGAAAATGTTTATACAAGAGAAGCTTTAAATACCAAGTTAGAAAACTTGGCAAAAAATGTGTCTGATATGATATTTATAATCAATAATTTAGAATAATTATTCTTGATTATTTCTATGTAGGTATATTTCTTTTTTATTCTTTCCAATATATTTCTATTGGAGGAAAATTAATGTTGAAAAAAATATATTTTTTATTTTTTATCTTTTTTGTTTTTGCTTGTGAAAGTTTTGCTTCTTATGAAGATAAACTTTCAGAATTAGAACATTTAAGGTATGGTAAAACATTTCAATCAGAAAGTTTGTCTGAAAGGTTGTTTCGTCTTGAAGAAGATTATTTTGGATTATCTCAATCTGGAGATATAAATTCAAGAATAAATATGTTAATGAAAATGGCTCATAATAATTATCCTAACCAGCTATCTTATGATAGAAAAGAATATTATCCACAACGCAAACAAGGTAGATTAAAGAATTTCTTTAGAAATATGGCTTCAGCTTTTTTTGATTCGGGAGCAATGACAGGTTATATTCCGCCTGTTGATGTTTATGATAATACTTGTGGATACAACAATTCTTTTGAAACTGATTATTATAATAGATTTTTTTCTCCACCAAAATATTCACCAAGTTATATACCAGCACATTCATATAATTATCCTCACGTACATCAACCAATTTTAAATAGTTATAGTCCTGGATATTCAACTTCTAATATTCAATATGATAGATATGGATATCCAAGTGTTTCCAATAGAGATTTGTATGCGAGGTCCGCAGTAAAAATATTGCGTGACTGATTTTATACAATAAAAAAGAGGTTACTATTTGTAACCTCTTTAACCTTATATTTTTATTTGATTATGACTCAAATACGTAGCAAAGAAGAGAAGCTTCTCTTGCTTTTTTAACTGCTTTTGCTAACATTCTTTGGTGTTCAGCACAAGTACCAGTAATTCTTCTTGGAAGAATTTTACCAGCTTCAGTTAAATATTTTCTTAGTTTTTGAGCATCTTTGTAATCGATGTTTTCAATTTTGTCTGCACAGAAACTGCAGTTTTTACGTTTTTTCTTGTCTAATTGTTCTTTTGCCATTATATTTTCCTCTGTTTCTATTTTTCTTAAAATGGAATTTCTTCTTCACCTATTAGAATATCGTTTTCTTCAACTTCTGCAAATTTAACAACTTCTTTGCTTGCACTTGATGAAGAAGATGGTTGAGAAGAATTTAATGTTTCAAAACTTGATAAATCAAGTTCCATAACTTTTCTTTCAGTACCGTCATCAGCTTGAACGCCAACCATTTGTAGTCTGCCTTCTGCAACGATTTTATCGCCTTTAGAAATGGCGTTTTCTACTGTATCTGCAAGATTTCCTCTAACAATAACTCTTATTATTGATTGTTCTTTTTCATCAATAAGTAGAGTGAAAGATGTAACAGGAATATTGTTGCCTGTAAATCTTTTTTCAGGATTTCTATAAACTGTACCAGATAATACTGCTTTTGCTAATGACATTTGTTTCTCCGATTATGCTTTTACTTCAGATGTTTCAAGAAGCATTACTCTTAAAACGTTTTCGTTTAATCTTAATTGTCTTCTGAATTTTTCTACTTGGTCTGGTGCTAATTCAAAGTTTTGAACAACCATGTAACCATCTCTGAATTCTTTAATATCGTATGATAATTTTTTACGTCCCATTTTTTCTGTTGATGAAACTTTACCGCCTAATGCAACGATAGCTTCTTCAATTTTTGCAACGATTTTATCATATTCTTCTGAATCAATATTTGGTTTGATTATTGATAATAATTCGTAATTTCTCAATTTCTTTCTCCTTGATTTGTATATATTTATTCAAAAACATATTATCATGAACATTTTTAAATACAAATATAAATGTATTTTTATGTTAAAATAAATTGCGAAATGGATAAATTTATTGTTGTAGGAAAAACATTATCAGAGATTGAAGAATTTATGATTGCTAATGAGCAGTCAAAATTTCGTGCAAAACAATTGTTTAATTGGGTATATTTAAAATCTGTTGATAGTTTTGATAAGATGACCGATTTATCATTGCAAACACGTGAACTATTGAATGAAAAAGCGCAGTTGTGTTCTATTTCTATAAAGGATAAACAAGTTAGTAAAGATGGCACAATTAAATATCTTTTTGAATTAAAAGATGGTGCTTTTGCAGAAGCTGTTTTAATGCGTTTTGATAATCGTGCAAATTTAACAGCTTGTATTTCTACTCAAGTTGGTTGCCCTATGGGTTGTGCTTTTTGTGCTACAGCAAAATTGGGTTTCAAAAGAAATTTAGATGTTGATGAAATTATTCAGCAGATATTTTTAATTCAAGCAGATACTTTGTTGAAAGTTACAAATATTGTTTATATGGGACAAGGTGAGCCGTTATTAAATTTTGATAATTTAATTGGTTCTATTGAAATTTTTAGAGAAAATTTCCAAATTGGTGCAAGAAGAATAACTGTTTCTACTTGTGGTTTGATTCCACAAATTAATAAGTTGGCCGAATTGGACTTTCAATCAACTTTAGCTATTTCTTTGCATGCGGGTAATCAGCAAATCCGTGAAAAAATCATGCCTGTTGCAAATAAATATTCGTTTGATGAATTGATTAAGTCATTAAAATCATATACTAATAAAACTGGTAGAAGAGTTACTATTGAATATGTTTTGATGAAAGGTATTAACGATTCTGTTGAAGATGCAAAACAGTTAGCTTATGCAATTTCAAAATTGAAAAGTAATGTTAACTTAATTGTTTACAATGAAAATGAAAAAAGTGATTTTAAAAAACCATCTAAAGATGCTGTTTTAAAGTTTAAATATATTCTTGAAGCATCTGGGAAAAAAGTTACGGTACGCTTAGAACGTGGCGCTGATATAGATGCTGCGTGTGGTCAATTAAGCTCAAAGTTTAAAAAATAATAAATTGGGTATTATTAATAATATAGAACTGAGAGTGTTTAGACTACTTGTTTGTTTCAAGAACATTGTTATTTTAATGTATTTTTATTAAAAGTTTGAAAAAAACTTGTAATGTTTTGCATTTTCGTATAATATGGTATTATAAATTAATGGTAGATTTATTTTCTAATCAACATGGTATTTTAAAAATACAATCCGGAGAGAATTAATTTTTGCTTAAAAGGGGCATTAAATGTACGTAAATAAGTGTATTAAGTGTGGCGCAGAGTTTGAAACAAAAAATCCAAAAAGGGTTATTTGTCCTAATTGTCTTTATGCAGATAAGAAGTATACAGAAGAAATAGCGCAAGGTGCATCATCAGCAGAAACAAGTCAAGATAAACCACAAAAAATGAATTCATATTCTTTTGGTAGTGATGAGCCAAGAGAAGAAAGACCATATAGAAGTTTTGATAGACAAGATCGTCCACAACGTCCTCAATACAATAGAAATAATGGTGGACGTTATAATGATAGAGGTCGTGATAATCGAGGTCATAATAATGGTGGCGGTTATCAACGTCAAGGCGGTAATAAATTTAATAATGGTGGCGGTCAACGTCCTCGTAATAATTTTAACAACAATCGTCCAGGTGGATTTAATAGACCACGTCCAAATGGTGGCGGAAGACCAAAACCACAAAGACAAAAACAATTGTTGGTTAGTAAAGAACAAATTGAACAAATTGAATTGCTTTATAAAAAGGCATTGCCATTGCCAAACCCTGATGTGCATGAAATCATCGGACAAGCAATTGGCTTAGAACCAAGAAAAGTTTTCTTTGGTATAAATTTAGTAAGACAAAAATTAATGCTTCCTAAATTACCATTCCCAAAAAGAAAATTAGCAGTTTCTCCAGATCAATTGTTTGCTGTTAAAAATTTATATGAACCATTGTTGCCATTGCCTCCAATAGGTTGTCATAAAATTATTGCAGCTCAATTAAGAATGGATGAATGGAGAGTTCACGTTGGTATTGGCTTGATTCGTAAGCAAATGGGCTTAGATAGATGGAATCAAGATAGAGAAGATGCTCCAGCTGAATATAAAAAGAATAGTTAATTATGTCTAATAATCTTTTATCTATTGCTAAAATTCTTAATTTTCATGGAATAAAGGGCGAAGCTAAGGTTGGATTCTCTAAAGGTAGAGAAAGCCAAATTGAGTCTTTGAAAAAAGTTTTTGTAAAAAAAGATAGTGGTTACAAAGAATTAACAGTTTCTTCTGTTCGATTTCATAAACAATTTGCAATTATAAAGTTTAAAGAATTCGCAACTGTAAATGATGTTGAAGAGTATAAAGGTTGTGATTTGTATTTATCTAAAGAAAAGATTGAAGAATCATTAGATAATGATGAATTTTTAATTGTTGATCTTATTGGTATGGACGTTTTTGACGAAGATGGAAGTTGTGTAGGTAAAGTTATCCAAGTTGGCGATAATAGAGCAAGTAATTTGTTATCTATTCAAGATGGTAATGGAAAAACACATCTTGTTCCTTTTGTTAAAGCTTTAGTTCCTGTTGTTGATATGGTAAACAAAAAAGTAGTTATTAATAATATAGAAGGTCTTATAGGTTGAGATTTGATGTATTAACATTATTTCCAGAAATGATTTTAAGCTCTTGTGATTATAGTATTTTAAAAAGAGCTGAAAATTCTGAGTTGATAAGTCTTAATGCTATTAATCCTCGTGATTTTTCATTAGATAAACATAAAAAAGTTGATGACACACCTTATGGAGGTGGTGCAGGCATGTTACTTGCTTGTCAGCCATATATAGATGCATTTAATTCAATTGAAAAAAAAGAAAATAGTAAAGTTATTTTGATGAGTCCACAAGGTAAAACTTTTAATCAACAAATGGCAAATGAGTTTAGTCAAAAAGAACAGTTGATTATTATCTGTGGGCATTATGAAGGTTTTGATCAAAGAATAAAAGATATTACTCAAGCTGAAGAAATTTCTATTGGTGATTTTGTTTTAACAGGTGGTGAGTTGCCTGCTTTAACAATTATTGATAGTGTTTCAAGATTATTAACAGGTGTTTTAGGTGATGAAGAATCTTATGAATATGATTCTTTTTATGATGGGCTTTTAGAATATCCACATTATACAAAACCTCGTGAGTATCAAGGTTTAAATGTTCCTAATGTTCTTTTATCTGGTAATCATCAAAAAATTAAAGAATGGCGTAGAGTAAAACAATTTGAAATTACTAAAGCAAAACGTCCTGATTTGTTTGATAAGTTTTTAAAATCAGATTTATCTAAAATAGATTTGAAATTATTAAAAGATAATGGTTTTATTTAGTCACCAAACACTATAAATGGAACATCGTTTTCTTTTGCATAATCTTTTAAAAAATCTTGTTGTTTGTCAATAAATTTTGATACTTCACCTACTCTATCCTCTGGTGAATATGCAAAAACACCTTGCACTTTAGGATTAGAAACAAACATTTCATTGTATTCTCTATTACCACGCCTTTTATTAGAATTTATCAATGCAAATTCTTTAATTAATACTTCTTGAATCTCTTTTGGTTCAATTTCGAGCATAGATTTATTTTTATTTCTATTAACAAATTCAACATATTCTTCATCTGTTAATTTCAATGTTTCTTTTATTAACTTAGAAATATATTTTCTATCTCCGTGCCTTAAACTACCATTAAAAGCATAATTGATTTTAAAGTCTGAAATATTTTTACTATAACCAGAACCAGAATCTGTTTCGCCACCACCGTGAACATATTTAGTGTCTACGTCTAAAAGAACACCTTGTGTTCTAAATAATCTATACTTGCTTTCCGGACGTTCCATATAACTTACACTTAACAACGCATCAGAATCTGGCAAACTAAATGCATCAAAATTAATTAATTGATTTGCATAATCAAGTCCGTGCGCAATAAATTTAATATTACCTGTGTTTATTTCTTTATTATTAATAGGATTTATTGTTTTAATACCCGTAGAAATACTTCCCTGAGGCAATCCGACAGCTTCCCAATCTTTTACTTCGTTGTATTTAATTACAACAATTCCGTCTTTTAAATAAACACCTTTGATATTAGTAGAACAATCATCGTTAACAGTTGTTATTCTACTTTTAATATTACTTGCTTTAGGCAGTTTTGTTGTTGGCAATAATGGTTGAGTTTTCTTTAATTCTGTAATTTTTTCTTCTACTAAATTTGAATATTTATCTAATACAGGCGAAAGAATATCAAATAAATGATTATCTTTTACCACTGCTTTAATATCTGATTCTGTGAATATTTTTGCCAATTCAAACAAATTATCATCTTGAAGATCATAAGCAACAGATTGCACACGTTTTTTGCTTTCTTTATTAGATATATTTTCTCTATTTAAATGTTTTAACCATTCATGATGATTAATCAATGTATAAAGTTTGATACGTTCATCTTGAGACAAGTTAAATTTCTTAGAGATATAGAATGCATCAAACGAACTTTCGAAATTGTGTATTGGGTCAGCTTTAATCTCTGCTTTTGTAATATCGTGAAGTAGTGATGATAGTATCATTATCTTTTTATCAGAATCATTTAATTGTTCAAATTTTGGATTTTGAGAAACCTTTTGCATTAATTTTAATGAATGTTTTAATACATCAAATTCGTGTGCACCATATTGATTTCTATCTATCGTTGTTCTTAATTCAGGCAAAGTTTTTACTATTTCATTTAAAGCTGTTTCAATTTCTTTATTTTCACAAGTTATTTTATTATTTTCAGAAAACTTAATTACATAAGGTCTAAGTAGTTCTACTATTTGTTTTGTTTGTTTATTATCTATTTGAGCTAATTTTTTACCATTGTTCAAGTTTACAGGATAACCAGCAATAGAATAACCTGTTGGTGTTTTTCTATTATGATGAAGTTCAAAGCCAAAGTAGTCATATACTTTTTGACGTTCTTCTTGTGGTATATCTTTTACTATTGATAAAGTATCTTGTATAAATTCATCTTTTGAATATTCTTGAGTAATTGATAAATTATTAAATTCTT
>JAZSQW010000045.1:0-18035 GCA_045538205.1 Candidatus Avigastranaerophilus sp.
AAATCATTAGGTGCATATAGTGAAATACCTAAAACAACAAAATTATTAAAAGTAAAATATAATGGTAATAGTGTGATTATAGATTTAAGTTCTGATTTTCAATATGGTGGTGGAACAGATAATGTATATTCAAGAATGATGCAATTAATAAAAACTGCAATAAGTAATGCTGAAAATAAAAAAGTTTATTTATATTTAGATGGAAAACAGGTTAATATTATTGGTGGAGAGGGAATAATGATAACTCAACCATTAACTGAAAAATCATTGGAAATGTAAAATATTTTCAGGTTACAACTATTGACAGATATGGTAAAATTAGCATATAGACAATAAAAGGAATAACATTTTGTTTGAAAAGTTCACCGAAAAAGCTATTGAAGCAGTAAAATCAGTTCAAATATATGTAATAGAATTAAATCATGAAAAAATATATCCAGAGCATTTGCTGTTGGCTCTTTTGAATGATTCAAATAGTGTTATTGTTAAAACTTTTGCTATTCATAAAATAAAAATTGATGAATTAAAAAAAGATATTGAAGTTCTTTTAAACAGACGTGCAGTTGTAAAGCCTGTTGAATTTGTTGTTTTTAGTGATTCTTCTAAAGATATTTTTGAAGATACGTTGAAAATAGCTAAAACATTAGGTAGCACTTATGTTAAAGCTGAACATATATTTTTAGCTATATGGGATTATCCAAAATTAGAATTATCAAATGTTCTAATAGAAAAAGGTGTTGATATTAAGAAGATGAAAGATATGTTTTATAGCATATTCTCTTCTAATAAAAACAAGAAAACAAAACACCCAGAAGCTGTTGAAAAAAGAAGAAAAGTTGATAGAAATGATAGTATAACTTCAATAATTGAAAGCGCAGATAGTGCTAAAATTTTTGATAGGGCCATTGCTAAATTATCAACATCAAATTATGAAATTTTAGGTACAGAGCAAATAATGCAATCTATTTTGGAAGATGATCAATCTTATGTAACTAAAGTTTTGGCAGAGTTTGGCGTGACTTCAGAAACATATTCTGAAAAATTAAAAGAAATTTCTTCAAGAAATGCAGAGTTTGAAGATAAACAAATTATTTTTACTCCAAATGCTTTAAAAACATTGATGATGGCATTAGATATTGTTCGAGAAGAAGGTAATGCTTCTATTCTTCCTGAACACGTTGTTTTAGGTCTTTTAAAAGCTAAAAAGGGTATTGCTTATAACATTTTAAAAGAATTAAATGTGAATGAAGCGTTATTGGAAGAAAAAATTTCTCAACCTATTGAAAAACAAAAAAATGAAACTTTATATATCTTGCGTTTAGCAAAACAAGAGGCAAGAAGAATTGGTTCAAGCATTGTTGGTAGTGAATTGATTTTACTTGGTATTGTAATTGAGGCTAATTCTATTGCTGCTGAAGTATTAAGAGATTTAGGTGTTATTGTTAAAGATGCAAGAGATGTTATTGAAAAGCTAATTGGTGTTAATGATGATTATACATCGTCAGAAATAACTTTTAGTCAAAGAGCAAAATTAATATTAGAAGATGCATGGCATATAGCGAAAGCACAAAATAAAACAAAAACTACGTCAACAGATTTGCTTCTTGCAATTTGTAATCAGCCTGATTCATTTGCAATGAAAGCTTTGACACAATTAGGGGTAGATGCTCTTGAAATCAGACAGGGAATTAAAAACAGAATTGAAGAGTTCCAAGTATGAACTTTTAGTTCCAGCAAATAACATCAATATAGCAATAAAGGCAATAAAAGCAGGGGCAGACGCTGTTTATATTGGCTATTCAAAATATGGTGCAAGAGTACAAGCTGGTAATTCTCTTGAAGATTTGATTTACTTGATAGAATTTGCTCATCAATATAGAGTTAAAATCTATATTACGTTGAATACCATTGTTAAAGATTCGGAAATTCAAAAATTAGAAAAATTAATCTGGCATCTTTATACAATAAAGGCTGATGGAATAATTATTCAGGATATGGGCATTTTGAAGTTGAATCTTCCGCCTATTCCAATAATTGCAAGTACTCAATGTCATAATAATACTTTAGAAAAAATACAATTCCTTGAAAAAACAGGTTTTAAAAGAGTTATCTTGCCACGAGAAACAACTTTGCAAGAAATAAAGTATTATAAGCAAAATACAAATATTGAAATAGAATCTTTTGTACATGGCGCATTGTGTATGAGTTATAGTGGACAATGTTATTTGAGTTATGCAATCGGTAAAAGAAGTGCAAATAGAGGTGAATGTGCTCAGCCTTGCAGAAAAAAATATTCTTTAAAAGATGCAGATGGTAAATATATTGTTCAAAATAAACATCTTTTAAGTTTAAAAGATTTGAATTTGTCCGATAGAATAGAAGATTTGATTTTAGCTGGTGTTACTTCTTTTAAAATTGAGGGCAGATTAAAAAATGAAGCTTATGTTATAAATACAACAGCTTTTTATAGACAGGCTATTGATAGAGTTTTAGATGAATATGGCTTGAAACGTTCTTCTGATGGATATTCTCAAATTGGCTTTGAACCAAATTTAGATAGAACATTTAATCGTGGATATACAAATTTTAATCTTGATGGAGTCAAGAAAGATTTGTGTACTATGAATTATAATTCTTCGATTGGAGAGTATATTGGTGTTGTTCAAAATGTAAAGAAGAACTATTTTTCTCTTTCTACAAATATTTTAAATAATGGAGATGGCATTTGCTTCTTTAATGAAAATAAAGAATTGATAGGTACAAATATAAACAAGACCGAAGGGAATTTTGTGTTCCCTGCAGAAATAAAAGGGATAAAAGAAGGTGTAAAAATATATAGGAATTATAATAAAGAGTTTGATGATAAATTAAAATCCATTAATATTACAAGAAAAATTCCTATAAAAGTAAAATTAAGAGAAATTGATAATAGCTATATTTTCTTTATGAGTGATGAAGAAAATAACTGTGCTACATATATGATTTCAAATAATTTTGAGCCTGCAAATAATGTAGAAAGAGCTTTAACTACAATACAAGTTCAACTTTCAAAATCAGGTGATACCGAGTTTAAAATAATTGCTGATGATATAAAAATAAAAAATATTCCGTTTGTTAAGGTATCTATTCTTAACGAAATTAGGAGAAATTTGATAAATAAATTACGAGTGATAAGAAGAAAAAATTATAAATATCAAAAAAGAACATCGAAAATAAATGTAGAAACATTCCCTATTTCTAAGTTGGATTATAAGGCGAATATTTTTAATGAAAAAGCTTTGGCGTTTTATAAAGAACGTGGTTGTGCAATATCAGAAATGGCTTTAGAAACACAAGATAAAGTGAAAAATAAAGAAATAATGATTTCTAAATATTGTATAAAAAATCAGTTAGGGTTGTGTCCTAAACAAACAAATGTAAAAAAATATTCAGAACCATTTGTCTTAATAGACGAATTCAACAAGGAGTACCTTGTTGAATTCTGTTGTTCCGACTGTGTTATGAAAATTAAGGTTGTTTAATTAAGATCTTTTTAATGAAGAGTAAGCTGGGTTGTTAGCGATTAAACCTTCGATAGAAGTCATTTGGTTGCCATCGTTTTTGTATAATTTTGATAAGTAGTTTAATCTTTTTACTAATTTTGAATCGCTGATTTTTAATGATGGGTTAGCGTTTGTGAAAGAAATCCAAGTTTTAACTTCTGTAGTCCAAGCTTTAACTTCTTCTTCATAAGTTTTTGTATTTTCGTGGTGAACGCTTTCGTGAGCGATTAAACAAGCAACTGCTTCAACAGGAGCTGTTTTGTAGTTAGCGCTGATTAGGATAACTAAAGTACCGTTAGCTGCTTTTGCTGTTACTGCTTCACAAGTACCATAGCCCATAACTTCTAAGTTTCTGAACATAATTTTAATTGGTTGGTTAGTTGAGTTTTGACCTTTGATAACGTTGATAACTTGGTGTTTACCCATTGCTTCTAATCTGTTTAATGCTTCTGTGATAACAGGTTGTTTTGTGTTAGCAGAGAAGTCAGAAGCTACTGCAACGTTTGAAACGCTCATTAAAATGAATGCGCAAAAAAGCACAACTAATTTACTCATAAATTTCATAACAGGGAATCCTTTTCGAGAACAACTACTTTTTAAATTTTTATCTTTAACCTTATGATTTTGTTATCGGCAAATAAAAAAATAACTTTAGCTTTTGCTTTAATTTTTTTGAGTTTTTCGTTACAATCTGTAATAAATAAAAAAACAAAAAGGCTAAAATGTAGTAATATCAAGAAAAATTACTTTTATAAAAATATTAAGAAAAATTAAGCTGTGCCCTAAAAGTGAAATATTTTGCTTAAATTTTGTTTACATGTTCATTATAAAATTCATCAAATCTGTCTTGTAAAATACTTTCTCTCATATCGTGAATGAATTTTAATAAAAATCTTGTGTTATGTATAGATAAAAGTATTTGTGCGTTAGCTTCGCCCATTCTGTATAGGTGTCTTATGTATGCTCTTGAATGGTTTTGACAAGCATAACAGTCGCATCTTTCATCTAATGGGCCTGCATCTCTTTCATATTGTTTGTTTTTAATATTTCTTTTTCCTTCATAAGTGAAGAATGAACCGTGTCTTGCGTTTCTTGTAGAAAGTACGCAATCAAACATATCTACACCATATTTAACGCCATTTAATAAGTCTATAGGTGTGCCTACTCCCATTAAATATCTTGGTTTGTTATGTGGAAGTAATGGTGCAGTTAATTCAACAAAGTGATTTTTTACATCAGTTGGTTCTCCAACGCTAACTCCACCAATTGCGTAGCCTACTGCATCATACTGTGAAACAACATTAGCACATTCTTTTCTTAAATCATCAAAGAAAGCACCTTGGCAAATTGGGAATAAAGCTTGGTCTTCTCTTGTGTGGGCTTTAAAGCATCTTTCAAGCCATCTATGAGTACGTTCCATAGCTTTAACAGCTTCATCATAAGTGCAAGGATATGGTGCGCATTGGTCAAAAGCCATTGCGATATCAGGTCCTAAATCTTGTTGAATTTCCATTGAAATTTCAGGATTAATATAGTATTCATCACCAGTTTTTGGATCTTTGAATTTAACCCCATCTTCTGTAATATTGTTTAAATGTGCTAAGCTAAATACTTGAAATCCACCTGAATCTGTTAGGATTGGTTTGTCCCAATTCATCCATTTATGTAGGCCACCAAATTCTTTTATTAGTTTGTTTCCTGGTCTTAAAAATAGGTGAAAAGAATTAGATAAAATAATTTGTGCTTGAGTTTCTTTTAGGTGGTGCATAGTTAACATTTTTACTGCACTATGAGTACCTACAGGCATGAATATAGGTGTTTCTATATCTCCATGAGGAGTATGTAAAATGCCTGCTCTCGCTTTTGTTTTTTTATCTTCCTTTAATAATTCAAATGAAAAGTATTTATTCTTAGACATTCATTATCATTTCTAACATTGTTGACCAGTTTGGGCAAAGTTCTTCTTCTTTGAAGTAAATTGCGATTTCTCTTTCAGCACTTTCAGGACTATCTGAACCATGAACAATATTATATTCTTGACAAAGCGCATAATCGAATCTTATTGTTCCAACTTCTGCTTCTTCTGGTCTTGTTTTTCCCATTAATTTTCTTGACTCGGCAATAACGTTTATACCTTCTACAACCATTGCAACAATTGGTCCAGAAGTAATATATCTAACTAAACGAGGATAAAATGGTTTGCCATAGTGTTCTGCATAATGTTTTGCAGCCATTTCTTCTGTTGCTTGAAGTAGTTTTAAACCTATAATTTTATAGCCTTTTTCTTCAAAACGTGTAATGATTTTACCGATTAAGTTTCTTTTAACGCCATCTGGTTTAATTGCTATAAATGTTCTTTCAGCCATCTCTATCCCCTTTTTATTTTATATTGTGCATATATGCACCAACTCTATTAGAACATAAATTTTGTTTTTTTTCAATTTTATTGTTCTTTTGTTATAATTTAATTATTAGATAGAAGTTGGTTATTATTATGGATAAAGCAAAATTAATTGATTTGATTTCAAAAGGCGATTGGGCAGCAGCAAAAGAATATATTGTTAGTGAATTGCCTAATTGTGATAATGATATTGAAGTTATTAAATACTTAGGTTTATGTAATATAAATTTAGGTTGTTTTCAAGATGCAATATATAATTATGAAACTGTTGTAAAAGAAGATGAAGAAGATGCTCTTTCACTTTATTATTTAGCAACCTTGTACATGGACACTGAAGAATTAAAAGTTCTTTTAAAGGCTGTTGATTTGTTTAAAAAAGTAATAGCTTTGAGAGAAGATTATATTGATGCTTACAAAATGCTTTGTATTTGTTATATCCGATTAAGAAAATTCCCAGCTATTATTGAATTAAAAGATAAAATGTTTTCAATATGTTCTGATGATTGTAGCTTATATGATTTGTTTGCAACTGCATATTTCGAATTAAAAATGGTTAATGAGGCAATTAATATACTTCATCAAGCACTTGAATATTCAGAACAAAAAGATTCTATTTATTTCAAAATAGGTGTTTATTATTTTAATAAGAATGATATAAAATCTGCAGTTAAATATTTTAATATGGCAATTGAAATTGATGATACAGTTGCAGAATACTTCTATCACTTAGGTTTGGCTTATTATACATCTGAAAAATTTGAAATAGCTGAAAAGAATTTAAAGAAAGCTATTTCAATTTCTGATAATAAAATTTATTGGATTTTATATTCTAATGCTGCATTAAAAGTTGGTAATTTTGAAGATGCTGTTGGAATTTTAGAAAAATTAGTAGAGCAAAATCCTAATAATGATACACATAAGTATAATTTAGCTTTGGCTTATGAAGGTATTGGAGAGCTTGAGAAGGCATGTAAGATTATTGAAAAATTGTTGACTTTTAATTTGTCATCTTTTCCTATGAAGTTATATTTGGCAAAATTATATGAAAAAAGAGGAATGCTTGAGTCTTCTAAAATTTTATATACGGATATAGTTAATGCTGGTTTTGCTTCAGTTGAAACAATATATGAATATGCTGTTTTATGTGCACGTACAAACGAAACAGATAAAGCAGAAGAAATTTTGAAAAAGTTAACTGCTCAAAATCCAAAATTTGCTATGGCTTATAAAGATTTAGGTATTATTTATCTTGGAAGAAAGTTCTTTGATAGAGCGCTTCAAAATTTTAAAAAGGCGTATGAATTAAATCCTAAAAGTGTTTCGATTGTATATGAGTATGCTAATTATTTTCATTTGATGTCTGATTTTAAACAAGCGCAAAAGTTGTATGATGATATATTAGCTGCCTTTGATTTATCAGCTCCAATTTTAGGTAGTATTGCTTTGAATTGTATTTCTTTAAATGAAATTGATAAAGCGCAAGAGCTTCTTGAAAGAGCTATAAAATTAGAACCTCAAAATGTTAATATTTTGTTCTATTTGGCTCAAATTTATTTTATGAAAAAGAATTATGAAATTTCTAAGCAGTTATTAGAAGATGCGTATACTTTGTCACCAAATTCTGAAGTTGCGAATTTACTTGCTCAAGTATATTTTGAGATGAAAAATTATGCTAATGCGCTACCTTTGTTTTTGGCGATTAATCAAGCAAGTCCTGCTAATTCTTTAATTATGGTAAATATTGCAAAATGTTTATTTGAATTGGGTAAATATTCTGAAGCGAAAACATTTGTAAATGATTTGTTGACAATGTTACCAGAACATGAAGACGCATTAGCATTGCTTGAAGAAATAAATAATAAGGAACAAAATTAGTTGATTTCTCTATGGCGTAACTCTCGTTTGTGCTTGTTTTGGATTGTTTTTATTCCGTTATCACCAACGAGCAAACTTCCGTTGCCAAATTTATGTTCTATTTTGTCTATGACTTTTGATAGTTTGTTTCCTTTTTCTGTTTTTTTATCTTCAAATAAAGTAAGTTGTGATTTATCTTCTTCATCAATAAACGAATAACAAATAATTCCTGCTGAACGATATGTTATTTCTTCATCATAAATATTGTTAAATAATTTTATAACTATTTCTGATAGATTTAGTTCTGAATCAGTAATTGAGGATAGTTTTTCTTCTGCAAATTGAATTTTAAAATCTTTTGTTCTTAACATTACAGCAATGGCTTTTGTTTTTAATTGGTAGTATCTAAGTTTTTTGCAAGCATTGTGTAAATGCATAAAAATTTCTGTTTTGATATAGTCTTTATCTCTCGAAAATTCAGGAAAAGCTCTTGTTCTTTGTATTGATTTTGGCTTTTCTGCTTCTCCGGTTAAAGGAATGACACTAATTCCGCTTAATTCATACTTTAATTCTAAGCCACGTTTCCCCATTATTTCTTTGTAGAAATTTTCATCTTTTTTAATTATTTCATCTGCAAAGAAAATGCCATATCTTTTTAATAATCTTGATGTATTTTTACCAATTCCCCAGATTTCTTCTGTGGGAATATTTTTTAATTCTTTTTCTATATTCTTTTCTTCAATATAATATGTACCATTGCCTAATTTTGCTTTATGAGTAGCTAATTTTGCTAACATTTTTGAATTGGCAATTCCAACTGCTACATTTATTCCTATTTGTGTTTCTATTGCTTCTTTTAGTTTGATACCGATTTCTTCAAATGAAAGTTTTAAAATTTTATCTAAATTTGTAATATCAATAAAGGCTTCATCAATAGAATAGATATCTACTTTATCAGAAAAATTTAATAATAATTTCATCATTCTTTCAGAAATATCGTGGTAAAGTGAAAAATCGGCACTTAAATAAATTACATCTTTAAATTTATTTTTAGCCATAAAGTAAGGTATGCCCATTGGCATGCCAAGTCTTTTTGCTTCATAGGAACGAGAAACAACACAACCATCGTTGTTGCTTAAAACGCAAACAGGTTTTCCTTTTAATGTAGGGTTCATTAAAACTTCGCAACTTGCAAAAAAATTATTTCCATCAACGTGTAATATAGTCTTTTTTTTCATTTCTTTCCTAAAAAAAATACTCGGCAGATATACTTGGGAGGAATATACCTGCCTTGTTAAAGAATAAATAATCTGAATAAATTTTATAATTTTCTTACTATACCTTGCGCAATTCCAAAAATTGTTAATTGTTCTTTTGGGTATAGGTTTGGATATTTGCTATTTGCAGGTTCTAAGTAGATTTCACCATTTTTATTTCTATATGTTTTTAGCGTGTAACCACCATCTATATATGCAATAACAATATCACCATTTCTTGCAGTATTGGTTTTTTTTATTATTACTTGATCGCCATCATAAATGCCTAAATCTACCATTGAATCACCAGAAACTGTGAACATAAATGTAGATGGGTTATTTATATCAAAGCTTTCATCAAGTGAAATTCTTTTTTCTATAGCGTCTTCTGCAACTGAAGCAAAACCTGCTTTTACTGTTGAAGAAAATAAAATTGCACCAAATAAATTTTTATTAATATAAAATCTATTGTTTTTTTCTTGAATTAAATCTTCTTCTTTTAGCTTATTAAAATACTGCCATACAGAATTTTTATGTTTAAAACCAAAGTCTTTTGCAATGGTGTCAAAGCTTGGCAACATTTCTTGACCGTATGTTTCTTTTAATTTTTCAAAGAAAGTTTTTTGTTTTTCAGTTAACATATTATTATTATAGACGATTGTCTATAAATGTCAAGTCTAAAAAATTTGGTATAATAAATATAGGATATGAAGGTAAATTCTGTAAATGCATTCTATGGTAAAAGCTATGTGCAAAAGCAAAATCGAGTTTTTGTGCAGAATTTTGCTTTGCAAAATAACAATTTAGTTTCGCCAACTTTTGATAATATAAAGGCTTGTTTTTTACCTTCTTTTAAAGGGTTTTTGCCTGTAAAAGAAACATTTGTTTTTAATAGAGAAACAAAAGAGCCACAATCTGCGTTGGTTTTAAAAGATGAAATAGGAGATTTTACTTCTTTTAAACTTTATGTTGATGGCGAAAAAGATTGTGCTGGATTTATGAATGTAAAAAATCATGCAGATTATTGTGAAATTAGACATTTAAGAACGTTAAATGCAGGTAAAAAATATTCGGGTATTGGTACAGCTTTAATTGGTTGTGCTATTGATGAGAGTTTTTATTGTCATAAAAATGGTGAAGTTTGGGTGAGATCACATAAAGGTTATGGCAGAGAACTTTCTGAGTATCAATCAGGCAAAAATCCGCTTCCTTTTTATTTAAAGAGAGGATTTACTGTTTTAGATGTGAAGGTCAATGAAGAGATTAAAACTTTATTTGAACAAAATAAAATTGATGAATATCCTGACGAAATTCTTTTAGTTTTGACATCAGAAGAAGCAAATAAATTTAGAGAAAAATTTGATAAAGATAGTGTTTATTTACAAGATTAAAAACCTAAGTTTTCACCTACAATAATAACTTTAATTCTTTTTTCAGGATAACAAAGTCTTGTAATTACTATGTTTGAACAAATAGAATCTGTTGATTTACAATCTTGGCATTTCCCTGTTATAACACAAGGTGTTTGTCTTCCAGAAAGAGCTGAAATTTTTTGCATATTAACAGGTGCTGCATATTCTCTTGCTCTTTTTTGTGCTTCTTCAACTGTTGGCATTGCTTTATTTATACCAACAATAACAACAACATTTTCTGGCCCAAAAATCAAAGCACCAATTCTGTTTCCAATACAGTCAATATTAATTAATTGACCATCTTCACTTATTGCATTTGCGCTCATCAAATATGTTCCACAAGTTAGGGCTTGTTTGTACATATTCATTTTTTCTTCAGCATTTTTTGCTGTTGCTCTATCTATTACAGGATAGTTGTTTTCTTTTAAATAATTAATAAGTCCTATTTCTTCAATACTCATAGAACCACCCCAAGAAATAGTTTTGTCTTGTGGTATTAATTCAATGGCCTTTTGTAGTGCTTCTTCTTTTGTATTAACATAATATGCTTCAAAATGTCTTTTATTAAAAGCTTCTGCTATTTTCTTCCCTACTTTTTCATTTCTTTGTTGAATATATGTGTTAGCCATTTTTTACTCCTGTTAAGATGTTATCGATATGTTGTTTATTAAATGTAAGTTTTTGATTTTCATTGATTAGTTTTAAAATCCTATTGATTTCTTCAAATGGTAGATTTTTTTCTCTATATAGGTATGAAACGTAATCTGAATGACATTTGTTAGTTGCTGCAGTGTAGTGAATTAAAGAATAACCCCATTCAAAAGTTTTGAGCAATGGTGCTATTTTTTCTTCGATTATAGTTGTTAAAATATTCAAATTATAATCTTTGTTTTTGTTTGTGTTCATATATTGAGCAATTAATTCGATTGGTGCATTTCCTGCACGTTTGCCCATTCCGTATAAAGAAGCATCTATTATGATATTTCTATCATCAGTTTTATTTATAATTTCAATAGAGTTTGCAAAAGATAATTGTAAGTTATTATGTGAATGATATCCGATAGTAATTTCTTTATTTAAGTTTTTATTAAAGATATCGTATAAATCACTTGTTTCTTTTGTATTTAGTAAACCATAAGTATCTATAATGTAAATTGTATAAGGGTTTAATTTATTTGTTTTTTCAAAGAGAATATTTAATTCTTCATTTGAATAAGATGTTATAGAAACAGGGTTAAGAATTGTTTTGTAATTTAGTTGCTTTATTTTTTGAGCAAAATCAATGGCTGAATTAAGTTGTTCTTTTTTGAACATAATTCTAATTCCATCAAGATTTTTTGATTTTGTAATATTAAAATTAGCTAAATTATATTTGCATAAATCAACCATCGCTACGGCATGACATTTTTTATTTGAAATTTGAGCTGATAAATTATCAAAAAATGTATTTGATGGATTTATACTGCAATTTTTATCTTCTATTTTATTGTTGTCAATAAAACCAGTTTCTATAATATCAATATTGGCATTATTAAGCATTTGAAAAATTTGAAGAATATTTTCTTCTCCAAAAAGGTAGTTATTTAAAGAACCACCGTCTCTTAATGTGCAGTCTAAAATACTAATTTTTTTCATAACTGTATTGTATTAAATAAGCTCAATCTTTTCAATAAATTTGGTTAATTAATGTAAATAAAATATTAAGAATTTTTTTTGAGCTAACAAAAAAATATATGTGCTGATTTAAAACGAAAAAGAGGAATGTAAAAGGACATAAAATATAATGAAAATTTCTGCTATTAGTCAAAGCATTAGTAAATTAGCTTTTAAAAGTTTAAGAACAGATAAAAAAGAGGTAGAGGTATTAAAAACAGGTGGTTTATCCATCGGTGAAAATAAAAAAATAAATATTCAAAATGCATTGAATAATTTAGCTTTAAATGCTGAAAAGCCGAGCATAGAGTTCCTTTTAGACGTCGCAGATAATTTAGCATATGGTCAAAATGGTCAATCAGAATTTGCTTCTATTCTTGATGAAGATACTTTGACTACAACAGAAAGAGAAAATACTGATTGGCAGGCTATTTTAGAAGATACTATTAAAAAAGCATTGAAAAACACAAAAGAAGAAGATGTTGATGGTTTAAATGCTGAGTTCAATCGTATTTTTTCAAAAGGGAAAGAATTAACTCCTGTTCAAAAAGATATATTATCTTTGAGAAAGGATATTACTAATCAATTATTATCAGAAGAAAATACTCAAACAGCAGAAGATATTACACATGTTGCGAATATAAGAAAACATATAGATTATTTTGCTTCTTCATCTGAAGTTTCTTATGAAGAAAGAAAAGATTGTCTTGAAAAAATTAAATATATTTTAAGTGATGATTTTGAAATAAATCCACAATTACAAGATAGAAAATTACAAGTTGTTGATGAAATAACTAATGATATTGTTATTAAGACGCCTGAAAGTGATGTTTTAACAATTAAAGATGTGGACCAAGTGCAATCAGGCATGTGTGGTGCTATTTCTTGTTGTCGTAAATTAATGGCTTATGAAGAGAAGTCAAAATATTTAGATATTTTAATTGGAGAGTTAAGTTCTTCTGATGAAATGGAAGTGTTTGATATTACAGAATTGGGTTCTGGAAAGAAAACAAAAATTAAAAAAATTAATATAGATTATGATGTCGCTGGTGAAAAAGGTTATAGAATTATTGATGCAGCAGCACATCAATGGATGCATAATGCCCATCAAGGTGGAAATGGCAGTGTTGTTTTAGAAGAATATACTGCTTTTGATACTGAAAACTATGGTATATATGATGATTCAAGTTGGTATGCTGGTCTTGATGAATCTTTAACAGATCATAAAAATTTCTTAAAGGCTTTAATAAAACAAAAGTCATTTATTGAAGCTTTTGAAAGTAGAAAGAAAAAATTGAAAGATGAAAATCTTTCTGCAAATACTTCTCGTAGACTTATTGCGGAAGAACTGGCGCAGGTTAATGGTGTCTTAAATAGAGTATTTGCAAGTATTTTTGGTGGTTCTTTATCTGTATCTGAACAAACAAAATTAATAAAATCTTCAATGGATTTTTGTAAAAAGCCAAACCAAAATAATGAGGCTAATGTTTCAGATAAAATGTCTAAAGAGTTAAGAGAACAACTTCTTGTTGATTATATAAAATCTAAAACTCCTAATAGAACAGCAGAACAAGATAAAATGCTTGTTGAAAATAGTAAAAAGATTTTAGAAAATATTGAAGCATATAATGATTTAAGTTCAAAATCTTCAACATTAAATTCATCAAAATCAAATACAGGGAAATATAGATATTATAGTTCTTTATTTAAGGTTGCAGCTGCACATAGAGCGGCAATAGAAGCCGATGTTCAATTACCTGATTCTGTTATCAGATATAAAAAAGAGGCAAAATTAAAACCGTTTGAAATGGAAATTGCTTCTTATATGAAAGATTTATCAAGAGCATTTAAATCTGAAAATGTAAGAGCTTATTTCTCAACTCAAGAAGGTGTTATCCCTTCTGAAGAAGAGTTAAATTCAGAATTGTTTGCAGATATGGCACTTATACAAAGTGTTTTTCCTTCTAAAGCAGAAAAAGTCCTTGAGTCTTTATATGGTTCAAATGTAAAAGATTTAGTAATTTCTGTTTATGATGATGCAGAAGTTCAAATTGCAAAAAATAATAAAGAGTATATTAATCAGTTTGCAGATTTATTTGGCGTTAAAAAAGATAAAGTTGAAGTTTTAAATGCAGTAAAAGATATGAATGCGCAATTAAAGAAAAATCCAACTGATGAAAATATTCAAAGAGCTATTCTTGCTATTGGTTATGAAGGCAGAATGCAATTTACATTAGGATTAGTTAATTCTTTTATTTATTCAATGCAAGATGGAATTTCAGAAGCTGCGTTTAATGAATTGGGTGAAAGATTAAATGCTAAAAATCCTGAAGAACTTAGCTTAGCTTTAACTCAACAGGTTAATGAGTATAATCAAATGGTACAACAATACAATGATGTTTGTACAAGATGGCAAGTTCCTCCAATGAAGGAAATATTATTAGAAAGATTAGAAAATACTGGTTATGTTCCTACAAGAGAAGATTTAGATGTAATAAAAAATCGTCTTGATATTATAAATAAAGGCAGAATACAAAATAGACAGATTGAAAACTATCATGAAAGAGCTGTTGCTAATTCTAAAATAAGTAAATTTACAGAAAAAGAAGAGAAAATATTAAAATCTTTTGATAAAAAGTTCAATGATATGAAAAAATATCAAAAACGAATGTATGATGAAATAAATAGATATATGAAACCTGCTTTGGCTGAACAATATTCTAAGCTTGGTATGATGAATGGTACATTCTGGGTTGGTGAAGAAGGTGCTTCAGGCTTAATGAATATTGAACAAATGAGAATATTAGAGCAAATGACTGGTAAGCCATATCACGCGGAGAAAAATGTAAGAAAAGGCTCTGAGGATATTAAAAAAGGCAATGGTGGTGGTATCTATAACTCAAGTGTTGAAGATTTTGATTATGGCTTCCACGCACAATATACTCCAGCTGTAACTCCTGTTGCATTTAAAAATCCGCTGACAGGTGAAAAAATCGAAAGAGATGTTTTATGGACTGATAACTCTTGGGGAAGAGTAGAAAAAGAAAGCTTCTGGAATGGTCATGATGGTCATTTGTACACAGATTATGACCAAGGTATGGGTTGGAAAAGTGGTTTTGTTCTTGATAAAGAAACAAAAATTGGTCAGCCTGTAGAAGATATTTTTGGCGCAATTGGTCATAGTAAAAAATATGATGAAGATTTTGGATTGTTCTCATCACTTTTATTACAAGGCGTACCAAATCGTTCATATAGAGAATTATATAAATTATTCAATAGAATATTTGTGATTGGTGAAGAAGGTCCTCAAATGTATTCTGCGCTTGAAAAGAAATTAGAAGCTAACGAGGATGTAGATGCTAAATTCTTGGCAGGATTAGATGATATAGCAGCTGAACAATTAGAAGTATTAAGAAAAAGAATTGAAAAAGAAATTAAAACAAAAGAAGATTTTGATAAGTTGTCTGATTACGATCCAGTGAAAATTCTTTTTGAAAAAATAGCTTTGAATTTTTCTACAAAGAATACTTCTTTACGTGAAGATATTATAGATAGAAGTTCAATGGCTTTAATACGAGAAGCAAAAAAAGAATTCTTTGAAGAGTCATTGCAAAATATTGTAGATCTTACTTGTAAATCAGAAGATACTTTATATGATATGTTTAAAACTACTTCTCCTGATATTGATGATGTCTATGAAGAAATGCAAAAACAGTTTGGAATAGAGCTTTCTGATGAAAAAAGAGCTGAAATAGCAAAATCGATTTTTGAAGATCAAGAATCTCAAAAACAATTAAAAGGTCCTTTAAATGAAACAGAAAATTATCTTTTAAATAGAGTTCCTGCAGTTGCTGTAGAACATTTTGAAACACCTGAACAAGCAAGGTTCTTTATTGAAAAAATGAGACCTGCAATTTCAAAAAATATAAATGAGTATTTTAGAATTACAAGTTTAGATTGTTATTTACTTGAAAATTCACCTTATGCAAAAAATCTTATTGCTGCAGTGGATAAATATTTACAACCAGAAAATGATGAACAAATGCTTAGATTTTTGCAAGATCTTCAAAATGCAGAATTTAGTGTTGTAGAAGAATTTATTAATTTGTTACAACCAGAAGATGTTGATTTGCATTTTAAAGATGCTTGGGATTATGTAAAATTGTATAAAGCTGATAATGCTGATGTTACAAAAGCATTTTGGGACTTAGGTGCAACAGAAGTTATTTCTTCTAATATAAAATCTTCTCCAGCTACAGATGAAGAAGGTGCAGAGGTTGATTATAATAAATATACAACTGATGAATTGTATAGATTATTGCGTATAAGATTAAGTGAAATGGACGTTCAAAAATATATTAAGAAGTTCTCTGCTGAGGCTTTTGAAAAATATCAAGTTCGTCAAGCATTTCCAGATCCTATTGTGTTTACAGAAGAAGATCTTCTTAAAACAACTGATGAAACATTGGAATTATTCGCTAATATGGCAATGAATATAGAATCTACAAAAACTCTTATTGAAACATTGGATTTTATTGATAAACTTTTTGTTAAATATGAAGATGAGCCTTTATTTGTTAGCATTATGAACAAATCTAAATTCCCAGTTGTTGGTAATGAAAAAATGCTTGGTGAGTTCCATAAAGATTTAACAGAGCTACAAGAAAGACTTTCAACTGATGATACGTTTGATTCAATGCGTGAAAATATTGAAAAATTACAAATAATTCTTGAAGATTCTGAAGAGTTTGTTGATGGAAGAAAAGCAATTGTTCCTTTAAATAAAATTATTCAAACTCATAAAGATTGGCAAACATCAATATTAAACAAGCAAAAACTTATTGAATCTAAGAATAAAACTACAAATGAATTGAATACTTGTTTGAAAACTTTTGTTGAGACAAATATAGAACCAAGATATTGTGATAATGCTTATAGAATTTTACATGAATTAATTTCTATGTATAAAAAAGAAACTCCAGAAGCTGTTCTTCTTGAACAAGAAGAAAAAATTAGAAGCTTAATGGTTGATAAGCATATTTCTAAAAATCCAACTTTATTATTAGATGAATGTATTAGAAGATATCAAAATGGCGAAAAAGATACGACTATATATAATAGTCAAAAAGCATATTTAATGAGTGCATTGCATGTAGCACTTCAAACAAAAATTCAATATAACTTAGTACAAAATCAGTTTGAAGGTATCGGTTCTAAAACAAAAGATTTATTACCAATGTTTGTTGTAACAACTCAAGATGGAAAAGTTGAAAAAATGAATACAAATGCTGGCATGGTGTATTTGTGTCGCAAATTACAAAATCCAAGTGATAACAATGTAATGCTAAATTTATTCTTGCAACAAGCAGGTCTTTCTGAAAACGCTGTAAAAAGTATGTGTGAAAACTTCGACTTTGAAAGAACTAAAGAAATTATTTCTGAACGTGCAGAAGTTGTAAAAACATATATGACTCATATGAATATTGTTGAAAAATCAATACAAGAATATATTGATAGAACAAAATTTATTAAAATGGAATTTAAACCTTATTTAAATGGATTAGTTAACCACATAAAAAGAGATACGGCTGAAATAGAAGATTCTGTTGTAATAGATGACATAGTAAATGCATTAAGCCAAGTAGATGTAAAAGATGATGCTGGTGTTATTACTCACTCTATTATGCCAACAGTTGTTACTAATATTGTTGATGGTATTTTAGATAATATGTCTGTAAAAATCAATGAACAATTAGATTTAATAGATGGCGTCGTGAAATATGTTGCTGATGATTGTAAATTGCTTTGGGCTATAACTGTTCCAGAAAATTCGGAAGGAGCTAAAGCGCGTGATGACTTCCAAAATAAAGCAAATGAAATTTTTGAATATAAGCAATCTGTTTCAATGGCACTTAAT
>JAZSQW010000089.1:0-7560 GCA_045538205.1 Candidatus Avigastranaerophilus sp.
ATAAAAAAGCCACTCATTTGTGGCCTATATTTGGATCTTATCCAAATCTCCTCTCCCCAATAGCCTATTGGCTAAACTTTTTTTACAGTCGAGAACTTCAACTGTTAATATTTAAACACCTTTTACTTTAGTTGTACATACTACAATTAAAAAAATTTTTTTAGATATTACATCGAACATGCCCAACATGTAGTAATAGTACATGATTTGTTGAGTATATGTATTTGTTAAATATCTTAACATTTGTTATTTTTTCACGCCCGTCCCATGTTGAATAATACCGATAAAAATGGTATTATCGTTACTATAAACCTTGTTAGAGAATAAATTGACTATGAAAAAACAACTATCAGTTGCATTTGTTTGGCACTTCCACCAACCAAATTACCAAGTTCAACCAAATGGCATAAGATTAATGCCTTGGGCGAGATTGCACGCTATTAAAGACTATCTTGATATGTTGTTAATTATGGATAAATTCCCTAATTTAAAATTAAATTTTAGCATTGTTCCTACTTTGCTTGATACTATTGAAGATTATGCAAATAATGAAGCTCACGATATTCACTCAAAGTTAACTGTTACCCCTGTTGATGAGTTAACTCCTGATGATAAATTGTATATTTTAAACTACTTTTTTGATGCAAATTATGAAAATATGATTGCGCCAAATCCAAGATTTAATGAATTATACAACAAGAGATACGAGCAACAAGATGTAAGCATTGAAAGTTTTTCGCTTCAAGATTATTCAGATATTATGATGCTTTTCAATTTAGTTTGGTTTGATCCTATATGGAGAAATGCATACCCTGAATTGAAAAAATTTGAAAAAAAAGGTAAAAATTATACACTTCAAGACAGAATTAACTTAATTGAATTAAATAGAAAAATTATTAGACAAATTATTCCTACATTCAAAAAATATCAAGATGAAGGAAGAATTGAAATATTAACAGGACCTTATCACCACCCAATTGTTCCTATTTTAATCAATCCAAAAGATTTGAAATTTTCAAATTCTAAATATTCTTTGCCAGAAACAAAAGTTGCTTTAATGGTTGATTTAAAAGAACAAACTAAATTGGCAATAGAAAAAACCACAAATACTTTTGGAAGAGCACCAAAAGGCGTTTGGCCAAGTGAACATTGTGTTAGCCAAAAAGCTTTAGACGTTTTTGCCAACATGGGCTTTAAATGGGTTATTACTGATGAAAGCGTTCTTTCAAATTCAATTAAAAAAGAATTTATTAGAGACTTTAGAGGTTGTTACGAAAACCCTTATGATGTTTGTTCTTTATACTCATACCAAACAAAACAAGAAAAAGAAATAAACATTGTATTTAGAGACTCTTTTATACCTAAACTTATTTCTTTTGAATACCCACACAGAAATAGTGAAAATTGTGCTGATGATTTATTTGAAAGAATAAAAACAGTTTATGACAAATTAAAAATTTCACCAGATTCAAGTCATTTATTAACAGTAGCAATGGACGGAGAAAACAGCTGGGCTTCTTATCCTGAAGATGGTAGACTTTTCCTTGAAAAATTATATTCATTGATAGAAGAAGATGATACTCTTCAAACTGTATTAATTGGCGATTATGTTGAAAAAAATAAAAAAATTGAAAAGAAATTAAAAAAATTAGCATCAGGTTCTTGGGTTAATCAAGAGTTCCAATTATGGATTGGTGAGCCAACCAAAAATTTAGCTTGGTCTTATTTAGTTGAAGCAAGAAATCTATTTATTGCCAATCAAAAAGCAGGAAAATTAACAAAAGAACAAGTACAAGAAATTAAAAATGAAATATTTATTGCAGAAGGTTCGGACTGGTTCTGGTGGTATGGCGAACCTAACAACTCGGGACAAGACCATATTTTCGACTTCTTATTTAGAGAACATCTAAGAAATATTTACACATTAATGGAAGAAGAAGTACCTGGATATCTTGATTTACCTTTAATTTCAGTTATCGGCAAACCATCTAAAAGTCCACGCAAAGAAATTACCCCTTTAATTAGTGGTTCAAGTATTAATAATGATGAATGGAATTCTGCTGGCTGTATTGATATTCCTGGCGGACCTATTTTACAAGAAAATAAACTATTCAACAGAATTTACTTCGGTACTGATACCGAAAACTTATATTTAAGATTCGACTTAAATAATTATTTTGTTGAAAAAAATAAAGAAATGCACGAATACAACGCAATCCATATTTATTTAAAATCATATAGCAAAACTAATGAGGTTGTTTCTCCATCAAGAGCAATTAACAAATTAGGCAATTTATTCCCTGTTTTATTAGATGGATATACAAGAGAAGTTAAAATTGGTTTAACTTGTGCTAAAAAATATCCACTTCAATATTCCGTTGCTATCGAAGATGGCTTATGGGAAATGAAATGGGAACATCACATTGAATATGCTAATGATGAAATTTTTGAAATTAAAATACCATATTCAGATTTAGGTTTTGAACAAAATGAAAGCTTTAGTTTCTTCTGTTTGGCATCTTTTGGTGGAGTTGCAGAAGAAGTTTACCCTAAAGATATTCCTTTAACTTTAACAAGACCATAAATGACTTTTTGTATTCATATTATTAAATAAATAATTACATTTTAATGGATAATATGGTACGTTATAATTATGTCAAATATCAACTGGGGCAATTTTTTAAATAACTTTTCGAATAACTTTAACCGAGTTAATCAAAATAATGCGCAAAATACACAAAACACCCAAAATGCGCAGAATATTGCCAATCAACAACCATCACAAACAATGCCCCAACAAACAACCAATTTGCAATCGCTTTTGCCTAATACAATGGGACAATTAAATCAAACAATGGCGCAATTGGCAACATTAAATCAACAACAAACAGTAAATATGCTAAAAGATTTAATGAATTTTCCTAAAAATTTTGAACAACTTTTAACCCAACTTACAACAAATTCTAAAATGGTTAATCAAGAAGCATTTTTGCTTTTATTAACCTCTACAATTGATATGAGCAAATTATCAGCAATGCTTCAAAATAATTCAAAAGAAGCAATGTCTAATTTATATCAAATGTTAGCTCAATATAATCAATTAGGTTTAAGTTTAAAAGAAGAACAATTAAACCAATTATCTAAAATGATTGCATTTGTTGCAGCCTCTTCTACATCAGATGTTCAAACATTAAAAACAACAATGCTAATGTATTTGCCTTGGTTGCCTTTAACAAACCCTGAAGCTTTTGAATTAAATATGTATTCTGAAGATGAAGCAGGTGGAATAAATGATGATAGTATAAGTATTTTTATTCAAACAGAAAACTATGGAAACGTTCAAGCTGACGTATATAAAACTGATAAAGATGGAATTAAAATTAATTTAATTTCTTCTGAAACCTTCCCTCAAAGAGATTTTGAAATTTTAATGCAGGAAGAAAGCAAAAAACATAGTATTAACATAAACTTGGATTTAGCTAAAAAAGAAGCTTTCAACAAAGATAAATGTGAAAAAACACAAACACAGGTTTGTTTAAATACAAGTCCTAAAGTTAATCCATTTTTATTGTTAATATCTAACACAGTAATTAAAAATGTTCATATAATAGATGATAAAGAGAATTTAAGAAATCAAAGAAAAGAGAAAATAGAAAATGGCGAAAGTTAAGACAAAATGGGTTTGTCAAAATTGCGGATATGAAACAGCAAAATATATAGGGAAATGTCCTGATTGCAATGCGTGGGGAACTTTAGTTGAGGAAATTGAAGCAAAAACAACTCAAACAAGTGCAAATATAGTTGTTGATGATACTCCTGTTTGTCTTATAAATGATATTGAAATAACAGAAAGCATTCGTACTTCTTCAGGTTTTGAAGAATTTGATAGGGTTTTAGGTGGTGGCTTAGTGCAAGGTTCTTTGCTTTTATTAGCAGGTGATCCAGGTATTGGTAAATCTACTTTGATTTTACAAACTGCCAATAATATCTGTAATCAAAACAAAAAACTTTTATATGTTTGCGCCGAAGAATCAGGCTCACAAGTTAAGTTAAGAGCCCAAAGATTAAACGTTAACTCTAATAATCTTTATGTATATTCTCAAACTAATTTAGAAGCTGTTATTAATCAAATTGATACGATAAAGCCTGAAGTTTTAGTTATAGATTCAATTCAATCAATTTATACGTCAAATATAACAAGCTCAGCAGGTAGCGTTTCTCAAATTAGAGAATGCACAAATGCTTTAATGGAAATTGCTAAAAATAAAAACATTACAGTTATTGTAATCGGGCATGTTACAAAAGATGGAAACATTGCAGGGCCTAAAGTTTTAGAACATATGGTAGATACAGTTATCTACTTTGAAGGCGATAAATATAAAGCTCAAAGGTTATTGCGTTCTATAAAAAACCGTTTTGGTTCAACTAACGAAATTGGCGTATTTAATATGGTTGATAACGGTTTAGTAGAAGTAACAAATCCAAGCGAATTATTTATGAAGGAAAGAACAGATAATGCTACTCCTGGTAGTGTAATTATTGCAACAAGCGAAGGTACAAGAGCATTATTAGTTGAAGTTCAAGCATTAGTTGGAAAAACTTCATACCCATCACCAAGAAGAGTTTCAACAGGTATTGAATACAATAGATTATTGCAAATTATAGCAGTTTTAGAAAAAAGAATTGGCTTAAACTTATCAAGCCACGATGTTTATGTAAATGTTTTAGGCGGTATTGAAATTGATGAGCCAGCAGCAGATTTAGGCATTGCTTTAGCAATTGCGACTTGTTTTAGAGATGTTGTTGTAGACCCTGATTGCGTAATTATTGGGGAAATCAGTTTATCTGGCGAAATAAGAAATGTTTGTAATTTAGAAAAACGTATTTATGAAGCTCAAAAATTAGGATTTAAAAAAGCAATTATTCCTAAATTATCTAAAAAATTACCTGATAATTTTGAAATAGAAATTAAACAAGTTTCAAGATTAATAGAAGCTATAACTGCTTGCGTTAACAAAAAATAAATTTTATTTATGATAAAATTTTTGTAATTAACGAGGTAATTATGCACGAGTTTTTTATAAAAATGAATGATTATTTTCAAGCAATGGGAGTTCAAGGCTTAGCTTTAAATTCGTTTATTGAAAGCTTTTTCTTAGTACCACCACCTGATTTTTTACTTATTGCAATGGATTTAGCAAACCCAGCTAAAGCATTATTCTATGCATTTATTTGCACTATAGCTTCTGCTTTAGGTGGCGGAATTGGTTATGCTATTGGATTTTGGGGTGGACGTCCTGCTTTTAATTGGTTCTTTAGAAAAGGTGGAAAAGAAAAATTTGAAGCCGTTGAAAAACTATATCAACAACACGGAACTTGGGCTGTATTTTTCTCAGCATTTACACCAATTCCTTATAAAGTTTTTACTATTGCAAGTGGCATTTTAAGTATGAATTTTTGGAAATTTATGCTTGCAAGCTTCTTTGGTAGAGGTTTAAGATTTTTCATTGTTAGTATTGTTTTAATGCTTTTTGGTGAAGCTATTAAACAATATATCGAGCTTGTAATTATTGCCGTTACTATCGTTATTATTTTATTCTTTGTTATTCTTTATAAAAAAAGAAAATCTTTAATAAAATAGTGGAATATTAAATATAATTTGGTATAATTTTAAAAAACTATTTTGTAAAAAGGAAATGTATGAAAGGTAATTTATATATAGTTGCAGGTTGCTCAGGTGTTGGCAAAGGCACATTATTAAAATTATTTTTAGAAAGAAATCCACAATTAAAATTATCTGTTTCTTGCACTACAAGAAACCCTCGTGAAGGCGAAGTTCACGGCAAAAATTATTTCTTTATCTCTGTTGAAGAATTTAAAAAAAATATTGAAAATAATGAATTTTTAGAATGGGCTGAGTTTAGTGGCAATTACTATGGTACTCAAAAACAATATATTGAAAATAAATTAAACATGGGGCTTGATGTAATTCTTGAAATAGAAGTTCAAGGCGCAAAACAAGTAAAAGAAAAAATGCCAGAAGCTATTTCTATTTTCATAATGCCACCATCTATTGAAGCATTAGAAGCTCGTTTAAGAGGTCGTCATACAGAAAGCGAAGAAGCAATTCAACGCAGATTAAGTAACGCAAATAGAGAAATTGAAGCAGGCAAAAACTTTGATTATAAAGTTATTAACGATAATTTAGAAGATGCATTAAATAACCTTCAAAAGATTTTTGATGCAAAGAGGTAACCAACAATGTTAACAGGCAAAACAGTTTTAATAGGAATCACAGGCGCAATTGCAGCCTATAAAACTTGTGAGCTTATTAGATTATTCAAAAAAAATAATGCAAACGTAAAAGTTGTTGTAACTCCTAACGCACTTAACTTTGTAACTAAAACAACTTTAGAATCTTTAAGCCAAAATTCAGTTGATATTGAACAATTTGATATTAAAGATTATAAGCCTGAACATATTTCTTTAGTTGATGAGGCAGATATATTTTTACTTGCCCCATTAACCGCAAACACTATGGCCAAAATTACTCACGGAATTTGCGATAACTTATTAACTTCAACATATTGTGCGTTCAAAAAACAAGTTGTAATTGCACCTTGTATGAATACAAATATGTGGGAAAACCCTTCAACTCAAGCAAATTTAAAAACATTAAAAGAACGTGGAGTTAAAATTGTAGAGCCTGAAGTTGGCTTCTTGGCTTGTGGAACAGAAGGCAAAGGCAGATTAGCTGATATCAATTTAATTTATGAAACAGTTAAAAACTGCTTAATTCCACCACAAATTTTAAAAGGTAAGAAAGTTGTTATTACTGCAGGTGGAACAAAAGAAAATATTGATGCAGTTAGATATATTGGCAATTATAGTTCTGGCAAAATGGGTATTGCTTTAGCCGATAATGCTTATAAATTAGGAGCTGAAGTTGTTTTAATTTCAACAGTTGAAGCGAATAAAAAATATAAAGTTATTAATGTTCAAACTGCAAACGAAATGTTTGAAGCAGTAAAATCTGAATTTAATAATGCATATTCATTAATTATGGCGGCAGCCGTTAGTGATTATCGTGTTAAGAATAAATCTGATGAAAAAATTAAAAAAGATGGTAATTCTTTAACAATAGAGTTAATTGAAAACCCTGACATTTTACAAGAAATGTGCAAAATTAAAAAAGATAATCAGATAGTTGTGGGCTTTTGCGCCGAAAGTCAAAATTTATTAGACAATGCAAAAACAAAAATCAAAAAGAAAAATTGTGATTATATTTGCGCTAACGATATTTCTCAAAAAGATATTGGCTTCTCGTCAAATTACAATGAATTGTTTATAATAGATAAAGAATTAAATATATTTCATATAGAAAAAACTGATAAAGATTCTGCAGCACTAAAAATAATGGAAAGAATATATGGAACAAGTAAATAAAATTATTAGAAAAATTGAAGATTTTGCCCCATTAGAAACAATGCAAAAATGGGATAATTCAGGCTGGCAAATTAACTTAGGTAACAAAACAACTAAAAAAATTATTCTTACTTT
>JAZSQW010000157.1:0-14966 GCA_045538205.1 Candidatus Avigastranaerophilus sp.
CTTATGCTGAAATTTTTTCTTGTAAAATTTCATCTATATTAATTTTAGAATCCATTCTTTCTTGGATATCTGATAATTGTTTTTCAATATTAAATCTAATAGCACGTTTGCTAATATTTGCAGAAATACCTTTTTGAATTTCATCATACACAACAAATGAATTTAATTGCATATAAGATTTAATATCATTTGTTTTTCTGCTGATTTTAAGAATACTTTCGCTTCTATTAATAATATTTTTTAGAATTGTATCAATGATAAATTTATTTTGACGAAAAGATTGTTTTTCGCATTCATTAATTAAAGAATTTAAAACAACACGACAATGAGTATCAATTGTATCTAAAAAGTTTTTTCTTTGAATCCAAGGGATTGCTTTAGAAATTTGATTTTTACTTTCGATTAATTTATTTTTTGCATACTTCACTAATAAATACTTTTTGATATCATTTTTTAATTCGTTCATTCTCTATTTCCTTTCAAGACTATATATTTTATATATCACAAAACACATAATCCCCCATACTCCATTTGTAGGGTATATTTGAAAAAATTAAAAAATTATTTATAAATTTCGCTTAAAGTATTTATATCTCTGTTAGAAATGTTTGTATTTTGGTATGTTTCAGTACTAAAATACATAATATCGTTTTTATTTTTTGAATGGCCACTAATACCAAAAGCATGACCTAATTCGTGTAAAATTATTGATAATAATTCATTTTCAGTAAATGCTCTACCACGAGAATCTTGTTTAGCGATTTTTACAACAACAGGAGATACAATATACATTTTTCCATTAATTATTCTTCTTGAATATTGTGTTACTCCTGCCTTACTATCTCCAAAGCCCTGTATAAAATAACATTGTATATCTGCTTTCTCAGGTGAATCTACATACGAAAATCCCAATTCACTTACAGCAGCATTCCAAATAGAAAAAGCTTCTTCAAATAAATATTCTTGCCCAGAATATTCATGTATATATATTTTTAACCTGTTTGGATACTGCCATCTTGATGTAATATCTAAATCAGAAAGATAATCACCTTCATCTGCGTAATCAGCAAAACGCATATTTTCTTCCAATTTTTCAATTCTATTTAAAAAAGTCTTTGCTTGATTTACAATTTGCGCATTTTCACCATTGTTTACGATATTTTGAAATTCAATTTTAGCATCATCAATTCTTTTTTCATTTAATAAAGCAAATCCATAATTAAGTCTTGCCCAATCATTATCCACTTTATAAAAAATTTCTTCATAACAAGCAGATGTACCTTTTGCACGACATATGTCAATTTCTATTAACTCATCTTGAGTATAATTATTTGCATATGCTACAAATGAACAGCCTAAAATTATTGCTAAAATAAAAAATATCTTTTTCATAATATAAAATCTTAGCATATTTTCAAGAAAGATACTATAATCATAAAAAAGGAGTTTATTATGAAAAAGATTTTTATAGCATTATTTTCAACCGCAATATTATTTATAGCACCAGTTTATTCTGCAACAGAAAAAACTGTATGGACAAGTGAAAATGGTTTAGCTCGTGTAGAAAAAATTGGCAAGAAATTATTAGAAAAAAATAACCTTCCAACTCAAGTTACATTTTCTGTTTTACAAACTGATGATATTAATGCATTTGCAAGTAGCGAAAATGAAATTTGCGTTTATACAGGTTTATTAAATTATGTTCAAGACGATGATGAATTAGCAGGTATCATAGGGCATGAAATGGGGCATATTGTTAATAATCACGTAGCAAAACAGAATATGATTAATTCTATAACATCTTCTGTTATTTCTAATGCAAATGTATCCCAAACAGCAAAAACAGGTGCTGCTATTGTACATAACTTATCTATGTTAAAAATGTCTCGTACTCAAGAATATGAAGCTGATATTACAGGTATAGATTTGATGATTAAAGCTGGATATAATCCTTTAGCAACAATCTCTATCCTTTATAAAATAAGTGGAAATTATGTTGATTTTATTCAAACTCACCCATCTAAAGATAAAAGAACAATGTATTCTTATGATTATATGACTTATACTTATCCAAATCTTGTAAAGAAATCATATAATTCAGAAGCTTATAAACAATTTATGGCTTATGCTAAAACAGTTGTTGATAAAAGAAACAGCAGTCAATCAAAATTGAATAAATTTAATAAAGAACAAGCAAAATTACAAGCTAAAAGAGCAAAGAAAATGGAAAAATATAAAAAGACTAACCCTTGGGCAAGCTCAATTTCTTTATTAAAAGCAATTTCAGCAGCAAATAGTGAAAGTGTAAATCAATAATGGAAAAGAAAATAGCTGCAGGTTTATCAATATTTTCTAATACTACAATAATTATTCTAAAGATTATTGCAGGTGTTGTTTCAGGAAGTATAAGTATAATTTCCGAAGCTATACATTCAATGTCTGATTTTTTAGCCTCTGTTTTAACATTTTTTGCTGTGTCTCGCTCAAGCGAACCTGCCGATACCGATCATCCTTTTGGGCACGGAAAGTATGAAGATATGGCAGGATTTATTGAAGGTGTTTTAATTGTTTTAGCAGGCATTTATATCATTTGCGAAGCATTAAAAAAAGCAATTGTTGGATATGAAATAGAAATAAATTCACTTTTGGGCATATATGTTATGAGCTTTGCTGTTATTGCTAATATGTTTGTAAGCAAATATTTATTTCACGTAGCAAAAAAGACAGATTCTGTATCATTATACGCAGATGGGGAACATTTAAGAACTGACGTATGGTCATCATTAGGCGTTTTAATTGGCTTAGTAATAATTAAATTTACAGGGTTGGTAATTTTAGACTCTGTTATTGCTATTGCAGTGGCTTTAGTGATTATAAATGCAGGATTTTCTATATCTAAAAAAACTTTAAATAATTTATTAGATGGAGCTTTGCCTAAAGAAGATATTGAAATTATTGAAAATGTTATTAAATCACACTCACAAATAAAAGGTTTTAAAAATTTAAAAGCAAGGAAATCAGGTCATAATAGAGAAGTTGAAGTAACTTTGTTCTTTGAAGCAGAAATGTCTATTTTAGCTTGCCATAATATTTGCGATGAAATAGAAGAAAACATAAATGAAAAGCTACCGAATGTATCGATAGCTATTCACTTAGAACCTTTTATCATTTGCGAAGAAAAAGTTTAGTTCGCCTTTGCCGCTACTATATTTCCATCTCCATCATATTCTATTTCGATTTTTGCTTTATCAGCGTAAATTGTTTCTTTTTGTGGAGTTTCACCATCATCATAATAATCTATTCTTTTTGCAACACGACTATTTCTATCTAAAAATTCACTATAAAGTCTTATGCCGTCTTCATTAAACATTTCTTCTTTATTAGGTGTCATTTCGAATTTTTTATTTCCATTTAAATAAAAAATTGTTTTTCTTAGTATAGAATTATTTGCATTATCAAAAATTGTTTCTTGCTTTTTTTCTCCTGCTTGACCGTATAAAGTTGTTATTTGTTGTTTACTTCCCATATAATTTATTGTTTCCGCAAGAAGAGCACTATTTGCACCATATTCAAAATCATGAGTTTCTACTGTTCTACCTTCCTCATCAGAGAATGTATATCTTTTAGGAGAACCGTTAGGATGATAATAATATTCTGATGTTTTCCCTTGTTCTTTTGTTTTTTGGAATATTAAATTTTTTGTTCGGGCATCAAAACGTTTAAAATCAATCAACTCATCTTTTTCATATTTTTCAACTGTATGGTCAAACATTTTGCCATCTATAGGGCCATATTTTTTAGTTGTCTTTAAACTACCATCTTCTTGAATAGTTACTTTTTTTGTTAAAGTGTTTAGACCTACGTGATATTCAGATATTTGACAATTACCATTACTTTGATATTTTGCCTGTCTTACAATTTCACCTGTAATTGGATCATATTTAATATCAGCTATAACCTCACCTTGTTTGTTATATTGTTTAAATCTTGTAATGTTATTGTTTATTGCATAACGAGTGATTTGGGCATGTTGTTTTTTATCATATTCCTCAATAAAAAGTTCATCTTGAACGCAAGATGAATAAGCCCAATCTTTTGTACTCATATCTATAGGGCTAAGTTGTGTTCCACCTTTTGGAGCTATTAAAATTTTCTTTTTTTCATAATCATATATATATTGTCTACCTTCTTTATCAAAGAAAGAAGATATATTACCATCACGATTTATATTTGTTACTTCCTTTTTACCATTAGCAAATTCTTTTGTTATTTTTGTGTACCCAAGTGCATCTTTTTCAATAGTTTTTGTAAATTCATCGGTAACAATAGTTTTTATAGTTGCTTTCTTTTGAGCTTGAAAAGAAACTTGGCTTCTACCTATTGTTTCTGCAATAGAATTAGACATTATTGCCGTATCATTTTGTTTTGATACAACATTGTTTTGTTCTTTTATTTGTGTTTTTGCAATAAAATTGAAATTTTGTTGATTAATTTTAGATACTCTCATTACTTATCCCTCGAAGTTTGTACAATAACTTAAAAAATTAACAAAAAAAATTTTGCTAAACTCATTTAATAAGTTTAACAAAATTAAATAATAATTTAAATTTTTCGTTAATTTTTATGTCTTAATTCATTAAGAATTTGCATAATTTTATTAGCTTCTTCTTCGTTTTCATTAACATCTGGATGGAATTTAAATGCTAATTTTTTAAAAGTTTTATCATCTAAATTTTTCAATGTTGTATAGTCCTCTACACCAATCAATTCGGCCAATATTTTAAAATCAGAATCTGTAACAGTTTCATTTGTTAGTAAATTTTTACAAGTTAAAATGTGCAAAATATCATTTAGGAATACTTTTTTCTCTTGTTCAGAAGTTGGCTTTGTTCTTCTTGCTTGAGTTCTTGCATTTGAATAATTTGAATTGTTATAACTGTTATTGTAACCATTATATGAATTTTGTTGATATGGTTCATATTCTCTGCCAAAAGCATCATAATATTTAGTCTCGGCAACACGTCCCTCTTCATCAAAACTTATAACGCAACTTGTACCATTATCATAATATATGGTTTCTTGATACGGAGTTTCTCCATCATCATAATAAATAGTTTCTTTTTTCAAATTATTATTGGCATCTAAATTTCTTTTTCTGAATAATATGCCATTTTTATCATAAAATTCTTGAACAGATTCTTTTGTTTTTTCATTCCATTTTGTTACATCTTTTTTATTACCATTATCATAGTAATTTATTACTCCTAATATAGCACCTGAAGATAAAGAATATATTGCCTTTTGACTTTTTTTACCTCTTTGATTATACATAACAATTATTTTTCTATCTTTTTCATAATTGTTATAAATTTTTCTTTCAATATTTTTTGTCTGTGTATTATAAAAACATTCTTCTGTAAGTTTTCCTTCGCAATACATTTCAGACTTACTTATTCTTCCTGAAGCAGAAAAATATTCAATTTCACAATTATCTTCATCATAAGTTTTTTGAACTTTGACAGTATCTGTATTTAAATAATATTCTCTTTCTTTAATTAACATTCCATTTTTATAAAATTCTTCATTATCAGATTTTATTTGACGAGAATTTACATCATATGTTTTTATTCTTTTAACATTGCCTCTTTTCCTTGAATCAACAGATAATACTAATAAACCTGTAGCCTCATCATATTCAAAATATTGATAATCGCCATCTTTTTTTCCATAAATAGTACGTTTTAAAAATTTATTTGTATATTCATTATATTCTGTATCGGATTCCATATAACCTTTTTTGTTATATTGTTTCACTCTAACAACATTCCCTGTTATAACATTTCGAGTAATTTCAGCATTTTGATTTTCATCAAATTCTTCTACGTGAGTTAAAGGTCCAAAGAAAATTTGCTTACCTGTTGTTAAATCATATACACTTTTAATCCCCATATCAGAAACGATTTTTCTATTATTTGCATAATCATTAAAAATTTCTTCCTGAATGCCTGATTGATTAGAAGTTATTCTTCTTTCTTCTCTTCCTTGTGAATCAATTACTTGAACAACCTTATTCGCTGGAGTTTCTGTTGTAACTGTTCTTGAACCATTTGTTTCATACTCAGTTATAACATTTTTTCTTTCATAATGGTAAAACACCATAGATTTTTTAATTTTTCCACTCTCATCATATTCAGTATGTTGAAAATTCCCCGTTTTAGGATCGTAAACAATATTTTCTCTTGAGCCATTTCTCTCTATACAAGTATGTACAAAATTACCTTGCTGATTGATTTTATTCATACCTTTAAAAGCAACTTGGCTTCTGCCTATTGCTTCTGATAAAGAATTATTCATTAATGTTGTTTGTTCTTGTTGTATTGTTTTTGTTTCTTTTACTTGTGGTTTTACAACAAAATTATTATACAGAGAGTTAATACTATTTACTTTCATTTCGGCCTCAAATTTAGTACAATTGCATTAAGTTCAAACATAATATTTTATGCTACTTTAGGCATATATTTTTAAATATTTGTAACATACATAAAAATAGCAACACTTTTTTAATGTGTTGCTATTAAATTACTTATAGTATAAATAAAAATTAATCTTCATCTATTACTTTATTAATAACATCAGAAACACTATCTTTACTTAAATCAAAAAAGCTTGTTGCTTTGCGTGCTATTTCTTTTACCGAATGCCAACCAGCCTCACGTAAAAGAACACTTGCACAATCTCTTGAACCTGTAACAAAAACATCAATGGTTTTGCCTTCTTTTTGTGCTTGTTCAAACCACTTATAGTCTTTATGCTTTCTATAATCAAAATCAGCTAAATGATAATTCATATATGTTTCATTCATATCATCTAATTTTTCTTTTAAGACATCAGCCTGCTTATTTTGAGAAGCAACTACGTAAACACCTTTAAAATTCACATTATTATTAAAACTATTTATATTCATTTTTCCACCTTTTCAATTATAGAAAACTTGTAAAAAAAATATTTGCTATTTTGTCTTAAACTCTTTATTAAATATATGAAAATATTGTATAATATGTATGTTAGTTTGTTAAGGATAGATATGCCAAAAAATATTACAGAAAAAAATCAGCTTGCTTCTAAAGAGGAAGCTAATAAATTATTAGACACAGCAATTATTCAATACATAGAAGAAGATTATAAAACTGCTATAAAAAATCTATCTTTAGCACACAAAATGTTTATTGCACATAGAGACTTGGGCAAAGTATCTATTTGTCTATCTTTAAATGGATTAATCAAATACATTATTAAACAAGAAAGTTATTATAAATCATTGCTCTTATTAGAAGATTCTAAATTCTTATCTGAAAGTAGTAATGATAAAATAATCATAGCTATAAATAAATTTGCTTTTGGACAAATTTACTATTGCGAAAATAAAATTAATGAAGCCATTTTTTATCTTTCTTTTGTTAAAGATGAACTAAAAGAAATACCTTTATTACAAGCAAAAGCATACCAATTATTAGGGCTTATTTACGTTAAATTACAAAATACAAAACAAGCTTATGATAATTTAGAAAAAGCTTATCAAATAGCAAAAAAAGAAGAATCAAAAAGATTATCATCTGATATTCAAGAGTTATTGCAAAATTTCATTAATGTTAATTCCACAATGGAATTGAGTATAGAAAAACAAGTAAAATCTACAAAAGATAAAGAACAAAGCGAATCTTTATTATTAGCTTTAACCGAAATTGCAAGAAGCGTAAACACACAAGCAAATGTAGATACATTATTGCTAACAATTGCAGAGCAAACAAAAAAAGTATTAAATGCTGATAGATGTAGTGTTTTTCTATATGATAAAGAAAAAAATGAATTATGGTCAAAAGTAGCACTTGGCTTAGATTCACAAGAAATTCGTTTTTCTGCAGATAAAGGCTTTGCTGGTCACGTTGTTAAAACAGGTGAAACAATAAGCATAAAAGACGCATACAAAGACAGCAGATTTAATAAAGAAATTGATAAAAATACAGGTTATAGAACATATAATTTGTTATGCATGCCTATTAGAAATATAAAATTTGAAATTATTGGAGCATTCCAAGTTTTAAATAAAAAAGACGGTGATTTTACTGCTGCAGATGAAGATATTTTATTTGCAATTGGTACAAATGCTGGTATAGCGATAGAAAATAATATTTTATTTACTTCTCAACAAAAAATGTTGAACGAACAAAAAGATTTATTTGAAGGCTTTATTAATACCTTAGCAGCTTCAATAGATGCAAAAGATAAGATTACATTAGGTCATTCAAACCGTGTAAGATTATATTCTGAATTAATTTGTAATAAGCTTCAATTAAATAAAGATATTACAGAAATCATAACTAAAGCTGCAAGATTACACGATATAGGCAAAATTGGTATTAGAGACTCTGTTTTACAAAAAAAAGGTTCATTAACAAAAGAAGAATATGAACACATCAAAGAACACGTAAAAATCACTTACGATATTCTTTGCCAAACAAATATCAATTCATCATTTACAGAAATAACTGAAGTAGCTGCTTCTCACCACGAAAAATATGATGGTAGTGGATATTTTAGAGGTTTAAAAGGTGAAGAAATACCATTAGGTGGAAGAATTTTAGCTGTAAGTGATGTTTTTGACGCTATCACCTCTGTTCGTCACTATCGTGATAGAATGCCGATTAAAGATGCGTTAAACATTATGATAGAAGGTAGAAATTCACACTTTGATGCAAAAATTGTTGATGCTTTCTTATCTATTCCTATTGATGTTATCACTGATATTTTAATTAACGAATACGATAATATGAAGATAAAAGAAAAAGATAGAAAAATTCTTCATTCTATTAGTATGCAACAATTTGCACAAATCGTTAAAAAAGAAGAGTTAACAGAAAAAGAAAAAAATATTGTTAATATTTTTAATTCTTACTATATAAGACAAAAAGAAAGCGGTCTAATATAGATGTGTAACGTATTAATAGTAGAAGACCACGCATTAATAAGATTTGGACTCAAAACAGCATTCGAAGCCAAAAATTTTATAAAGGAAATTTTTGAAGCAGAAAATGCTGAAGACGCTATTGAAATAGTTAAAAATAATTCTATAGATGTTGTTATTATGGATTTAGGTTTGCCTTCTATGAACGGTATAGAAGCAACTAAACAAATAAAAACTATAAAAAAAGATATTAAAGTTATTATTTTAACCTCACATAATTCAGAACAAGAAGTTACTGATGCAGTAAAAGTTGGGGCAAGCGCATATTGTTCTAAAGATATTAACCCAGATAGACTAACTTATGTTATTCAATCTGTTATGGAAGGTGCTTTGTGGTTTGATTCTAAGGTTTCAGACATTATTAAAAATTCTATAAGTGCAAAAAAAGAAATTAAAAAATTAAATATTGATGCAGAATATAATTTAACAGATAGAGAAAAACAAGTTTTAGAATATATATGCGAAGGGCTTAATAACAACGAAATTTCCAAGTTACTTGATGTAAGTGTTAACACTGTAAAAGTTCACGTTAGTAGCATTATTCAAAAACTAAACGTTGAAGATAGAACACAGGTTGTTGTTAAAGCTTTTAAATTATTTTATAAATAAATTCAAAAAAAATGCGCTGAATATAGCGCATTTTTAAACTTTTAATTTTTTATTTATAAACCGAATATTCCTAATACTCTGTATAATAAAGTTTCTAATATCATTAACAAAATAAAAACAATCATTGGAGAAAAATCAAGACCTGCAATAGGTGGTATTTTTCCTCTAAATGGAGACATTATTTTGTCATATATTTTTAATAGTCCTGCTATTGGTTGTTTGTCAGGGTCGAATATTGGCACCCAACTTAATAAGCAAGTTAAAATAATAATTAAATATATAATTCTAAATATTATAGCTATTGCAAATGAAATCATTTTTTCTCCTTATGAAGTATGTGATGTATTATGACAATCACAATTATTTCTATCTTCTGGAATGTTTTCAATAATATTTAATAACAAACCTTTTAATCTGCTGATATTAGATTTAAATACTTGAATAACTTCTTGGTGAGTTACAGGTGGCACATCACCAACTAAACCAGCATCATAATCTGTAATTAAAGCGATAGTAATAGGGCACATATCAAGCTCTCTAACCAAATGAACTTCAGGATATTGGCTCATATTAATAACTTCCCAGCCTTGATTTGTGAAAAATTTAGATTCTGATTTTGTTGTAAATCTTGGTCCGTTAATAATAACAACAGTACCTTTTTCATGAACATTAATACCTAATTTTTTAGCTTGTTCAATAGCAATTTGTCTTAATTCTGGACAATATGGATCTGCTGCTGATGGGTGAATACATTCAGGACCTTCAAAGAAAGTGTTTTTTCTTCCGTCTGTCCAATCAACAAATTGATCACAAATAACAAAATCACCAGGTTTAACGTGTTTTTGCAAACTACCTGCCGCACAAGGTGATATAACTCTTTTAACACCTAATGATTTTAAAGCCCATACATTAGCTCTGTAATTAACTAAATGTGGTAAAAAGCTATGATTTTTACCGTGTCGAGGTATAAAAGCAACTTTTTTACCAAATAATTCGCCAATTGTAATAGCATCTGATGGCTTTCCATAAGGTGTATCTATTGTAATTTCTTCGTATGGTGTTCCTGCTTCTTCAAAAAAGCTATAAAACCCACTTCCACCAATAATACCTATTTCTGCTCTTTTGTTTTCAGTCATAATTTTTCTCCTAAACTAATTATATTTTTATCATAGATAGGTAGATTATTCAATAAAAAAGAGAACCGATTGGTTCTCTTTTTTTTATTCTTGTGTATTGTTTTGTTCTATATTATCACCCAATGTTTTTTCATCAACTTTTAATTTTAAAGAATCTCTAATTAATTTGTTTTCATAGTTGAACTCATTATTTGAACCTGGCGCCGGAGTGTAAACTTTACCATCTGCTCTAATTGCAATTATTAATCCATGTTTTCCCGAATCCAACCAAGTATTATCTCCACTTTCTTTAGCTCTTCTTGCTCTATCTTTATTGGTCAATTCATAATCAACATAAATCCAATCGATATCATCACCATTAGTACCTGTAAATTCTTCCGTACCACCAATGCCCCAAAATTTTAAACCATCTACTGTTGTAAAATCAGGTGAATCAAATGACGTTTGTGATGCTTCTTGATTACAATTTATTGGTCCTACTGTTTTAAGTCTATTTGCAAGTTCTATACAAACAGTTGAAGCTGGTAAATTTTTTAAGAAAATTTCTGGGTTATAACTACTAACACCCTCGTTCATAGCTATGTCAAATGCACTATCTACAACTTGAACAACAGCATTGTTCATTAAATAAAGTGCTTTTTTATACATTGCAACGTCTTTATTAGGTTGAGCATTATTAAATGTAGGAATAGCCACTGCTGCTATAACACCAAGAATCACTACTGTAATAATTGTTTCTGCGATTGTAAAACCTTTTTTCATTATTTTTCCTTTAATATCTTATTTTGCTGCATTAATTAAATAATTTTCATATGTACGACCTTCTGGAACCCAAACTTTTCCATCTTTATCAATAACTAATTTTAGATGATCTTCTTGCTCATTCCAAACAGGATTTTCTACGTTTGGATATTTCAATTTTAATCTTCTTTTTTTATCTGCTTCTGTTAATTCATAATCTACCCAAACACCTTCGCCATTACCATCTGCACCAGTGAATACGCTGCCATCAGAATGTCCAATATCCCAAACTCTTAAACCATCAGTTGTAACAAAATTAGGAAGTGTATATCTGCCCCAAGTATTACAATTTGTTCGTCCTTCTGTATTAAGAACATTAGCAAGTTCTTCGCAAACTTTTTTACGTGAAACATTTGCTAAATGGTCGCTAGCAACATAGCGTTTTTTCTCAGCTCTGGTTTTGTTTTCTTCCATTGTATATTCATAAGATCTTTCAGCTACTTGACTAGTCGCGCTTTGTAATGTATATAGAGCTTTATTATACATTGCTATATCTTTATTTGGTTGTGAGTTATTCAAAACAGGTATTGTTACTGCAGCTATAACCCCAAGTATAGCAACTGTAATAACTGTTTCTGCAATTGTAAAACCTTTTTTCATTATTTTTCCTTTGTTCTTATATTAATTTTTCATTTTTGTAAAATCTTGTATTAAAGATTGTTCATACGTATATTCAACAGGTACGTGTATTTTACCTCTGAAATTCATTTTCACTCTCAAACCATCTGTTGGCTGACCATTATTCATTGAAGCACGCTTATTCAATTCACCCACTGAAGGAGTTTCTATTCTATCGATAAAAATGTCTATTTCATCACCTGCAGGTATTGATGTAATACCCCAAAATTTTATACCATCAGTAGTCTTAAAATTCGGGTTTTCTGCAGATCCGCTATTGCCACAATTTATTATTCCTTTAGTATTTAATTGATTAGCAATACCTGTGCATATTTGCGTACCGGTAAAATTCGCTAAAAAATTACTTTCTACGGGATTTGCTACACTTTGCATTGCACTTTCATAATCAGAACTTTCCATATATTTTTGCAAACCACGTTGAATAGTATACATACCTTTTCTAAAAACAACTGTATCCTTATCAATTTTTGCTTTATTTAATATTGGAAGCGTTATTGCAGCTAATACAGCAATAGCTGTAATTGTAATTAGTGTTTCCGCTAACGTGAATCCTTTTCTTCTATTAATCATATAAAACTATCCACCTCTTCATATATTATTTATACAATGCCACTTAGGAAAATACTTAAACAAAAATTGTTTATTTGTTAAGATTATAGCATATTTTTTACAAAAAATGTTACATTTATAAAGCAAAAATCAATTGCGTACTTGATATATATTTTTGAGTGAATATAATCTTATATAGCATTTAATGAATAGAGGTAATAGAAATGAAAAAAGAAATACATCCAGATTATAAAAAAACAGTTATCAAATGTGTATGTGGTAACGAAATCGAAACAGGTTCAGTAGTTGAAAATCTTACAGTTGAAATTTGTAACAACTGCCACCCATTCTACACAGGCAACCAAAAAATCGTTGACACTGAAGGTAGAATTGAAAAATTCAAAAAAAGATATCAACAAAAACAAAATTAGCTTTAACATGTGCCCTTTTGTTAAAAAAAGGGTACAATTTTTTATACCCACTGTAAGGTGGGTTTTAATTTAATTAAACATAGGAGGAATTATGGCAGAAGAAAAGTTCGCACAAGTTAGGTTGATTTCAAAACCAGAAAATATGTTAAAGACAGTTTATACTGCTTGCAGAACTTGTTATAGTGCCGATTCCCCTTTGAATATTTACGATTGCGAAAATGCGCAAGATGAAGAAAAAATGCTTAAATTAATTGATAGAGTTGTTTCTTCTGGACACTACTCTACTATCGAGCATATTCAAGTTAGTTTTGCAATCAGTAATATTTCAAGAGCATGTTCACACCAATTGGTTAGACACAGACACATGTCTTTTTCTCAAAAATCACAAAGATACGTTAAAGAAAAAGGTCAGTTTGAATATTTAGTGCCTGATACAATTGAAAAAAATCCTGAATTAAAACAAGAATTTGATGACTTTATGGCTCAAATTTCTGCTTTTTATCTTCGTCTTACAGAAGCAGGTATTCCTGCAGAAGATGCAAGAGCAGTTTTGCCTAACGCAACATCAACTTCTATGGTTGCAAGTTTGAATTTAAGAGAATTAATTCACTTAGCAAATTTAAGATTATGTACAAGAGCTCAAAAAGAGATAAGAATTCTTGTTAAGAGAATGTGTGATGAATTAATAAAAGAAGAACCTTGGCTAAAAGATTATCTTGTTCCAAAATGCGAAAGATTTGGTTTCTGTGATGAAGATAAATCTTGCGGAAGAGTTCCAACAAAAAATAATTAACCCTTTATAAAGGAATAAAAAATGGAAGAAATGTTAGATAAAATTTTGCAAATTGAAAGCAAATATATGGAGTTAGGAGAAATTCTTTCTGACCCAGAAGTTATTCAAGACTACAACAGGTTTAAGGCACTTTCTAAACAAAGAAAGGCAATGGAAGAATCTGGTGAAACTTATCACGCTTGGAAAGAAGCTGAAAGTGCAGTTAATGATGGGCACGAATTATTGAAAAGTGAAACAGATGAAACAATGAAAGAGTTTCTTCGTGAAGAAATTGCTCAAAATGAAGCTAAAATGGAAGAATTAAAAGAAAAAATGAAGGTTCTTCTTCTTCCTCGAGACCCAATGGATGATAAAGATATTATGCTTGAAATAAGAGAGTCTGCTGGTGGTGATGAAGCAAACATTTTTGCTGGTGACCTTATGAGAATGTATCTAAAATTTGCAGATAAACAAGGTTGGCAAACTCAAATTTTATCTAAAACAGATTGTGAAGCTGGTGGTGTATCAGAAGTTATTATTTCAATAAAAGGCGATAGCATTTACTCAAAATTGAAATATGAATCTGGTGTTCATCGTGTGCAAAGGGTTCCGGCTACAGAATCTCAAGGCAGAGTACATACTTCTACAGCAACAGTTGCAGTTATGCCAGAAGTTGATGATGTTGAAATTGAATTAAATATGAATGATATTGAAATTTCAACTGCAAGAAGTGGTGGCGCAGGCGGTCAAAATGTTAACAAGGTTGAAACTGCTGCTCGTGTTTTCCATAAACCAACAGGTATTATGATTTTCTGTACAGAAGAACGCTCTCAACTTCAAAATAAAGAAAGAGCTTTGCAAATTTTAAAAGCAAAACTTTATGATATTGAAGTTCAAAAACAAATGAAGGAAGTTACTGACTTAAGACGTTCTCAAGTAGGTACGGGTGATAGAAGTGAACGTATTAGAACATATAACTTCCCACAAGGACGATTAACAGACCATAG
>JAZSQW010000001.1:0-24664 GCA_045538205.1 Candidatus Avigastranaerophilus sp.
CTGGTAGCGATACAAAAAAACCAACTGCAATAAGCAATGCGTTAGCTGTAAGAATTAAAGCTTAAATAACTTGTAAAAAATCCTTGATGATTATAAAATAGTGGATGTAGATAGTTTTTATTGAGGATATGTGAATTATGACTTATTGCGAAGAAAAAAACACAACACAATTCGCTAGTGTAGAAGCAAAAGCCGTTATTAAAGAAGCGTTAAATGCTTTAGGTAAAAAACATTTAGCATTTATTTCACACGCTAATAGTTTCCCTGCTGAATATGGTAAAAATACAGGTTTTGGTACAAGCAATTCAAATGCTGCTAAAAAACTAATGGATTTTATCTCTGGTGTATTTACAGATGTTCAACTTGGACCTGCTGGTAAAACAAAATCAATTGATGCTTCACCATATACAGGTACAATTTTTTCAAACAATCCTTTGTTTATCGATTTAGAACAATTAACAACTAATAAATAATTCAACATTTTATCATATGAAACATTCAACAGAATTGCAGAAAACAACCCTAATAAAGATATTAATAAAACAGCTTATTCATATATTTTTAATGCTCAAGAAGAAGCATTAAAAGAAGCATTTAACAACTTCAAAAATTTAGATAATGCTGAATTTAAAGCTCAATATGAAGCTTATAAAGAAGCTAATAAATTCTGGTTAGAAAAAGATTCATTATATGAAGCATTAACAGTTGAATATGGTAATGATTACTGGCCAATGTGGACTTCTGAAATGGATAAAGCTTTATTTAATCCACAAAATGAAGAACAAAAAGAACAATATGCAAATAGAATTAATGAATTAAAAGCAAAATATGCTGATGTTATTGAGTTTTATTCATTCTGCCAATTTGTTATTTCTATTCAAAATGAAAAAACAAGAGCTTATGCACAATCTAAAGGCTTAAAAATGATAGCTGATAGACAAGTTGCATTCTCTGATAGAGATAACTGGGCATATCAAGCATATTTCTTACCTGGTTGGTGCTTAGGTTGTCCTCCTGACTATTTTTCAGAAGATGGACAGGCATGGGGCTTCCCTGTTATGGATCCTGAAAAGTTATTTAATCAAGACGGCTCACTTGGTGAAGGTGGCTTATTGATGAAGGAACTTTATAAAAAAATGTTTACAGAAAACCCTGGTGGTGTAAGAATTGACCACATGGTTGGTTTAATCGATCCTTGGGTTTATGTTTCAGGTAGAAAACCAAAAATTGAAGAAGGTGCAGGCAGATTATATTCATCTCCTGAACATCCTGTTCTTTCTAAATACGCAGTTGCTACAATGGAAGATTTAAACTATGAAGTTGAAGCTGATAAAGAAGAAAGAATTTTAAAATTAACACCTGAGCAAGTTAGATTATATGGCAGATTTGTAGAAAAAATCGTTATCGGCGCTGCTGAAGAAGTTGGCTTAGATAAAGATTCTATTGTTTGCGAAGACTTAGGTACTTTAACAATGCCTGTTGTTAGTGTTATGAAAGAATATGACCTACAAGGTATGAAGTTAATTCAATTCGTAGTTCCTGAAAAACCAAACCACCCATATCGTTGTAAAAATATCAACGAAAGAAGCTGGGCTATGGTTGGTACTCACGATAACGAACCAATTGCTATGTGGGCTAATCAAACAGTATTCACTGAAGCTGGCTACCTAAACGGTAAAAACTTAGCAGAAGACTTAATGCCTGATGCTTCTTGGGAAGAAAGAGAAAATGCTGCTGTTAATATGTCTAAAGATGCAGCTTACTTAACTCAAATGAAGTTAATTGAATTATTTGCTTGTAAATCAGAAAATGTACAAATCTTCTTTACAGATTTCTTAGGCTTATATGATGTTTATAACCGTCCTGGTACTTCTGGTGATGCTAACTGGTCATTAAGAATACCTAACAACTACGAAGAAGTTTATGCTAACAACTTAAGAGCAGGTAAAGCATTGAATTTACCATTAATCTTAAAACTTGCTATTCAAGCAAGAGGCAATGAATTTGCTTCTCAACATCAAGAATTAATCAATAAATTAGAAGGTTTTATCTAATGCACGAATTAAAAGTAGAAAGTCATTTCGCAGCTGCTCACCATTTATTAAATTACAATGGTGAATGCGAAAATCAACACGGACACAACTGGAAAGTAGAAGCTTATTTTCGTGGCACAGAATTAGATAAATCTAATCTTTTGATAGATTTTAAAGTACTAAAAAAAGAGCTTAATGCTATTTTAGATATGCTTGATCATAAAGATATTAATACTTTGCCTGAATTTCAAGGCGTAAGTCCAAGCAGTGAGTTTCTATCAAAATTTATTTATACAAAATTAAAAGAAAGAATTGCTAATACTTATAAAGTATCTGTTTGGGAAACAGATAGAGCTTGCGCAAGCTACTTTGAGGAGTAAATTAAATGCATATTTTGCAATCAATTATAATGGGTATAGTGCAGGGGCTTAGTGAGTTCCTGCCTATTTCAAGTTCAGCACATTTAGTTATCACTTCTAACTTATATAAGGTTATGAATGATATGCCAATTCAACAAGAATCTTCACAAGAGGTTTTTCTTGATATTATGTTGCATTTGGGTACTCTAATTGCTGTTTTAATTTTCTTTAGAAAAGATATTTGGGAAATTGTTAAAGCATTTTTTATTGCTATTAAAAATAAAGACTTTTCTGATAAGAATGCGAAATTGGCATTATATATTTTAGTAGGCACAATTATAACTGTATTAATTGCATTTCCAATTCATGAATTTGCAGAACAATTAATTTATGCACCTGCAATTGTTGGTTTATTATTAATTTTCACAGGTGGTTTATTATTTTCTGCAGAAGCATTTTCAAAGAAAATTGAAAATAAATCACAAGAAATGGGCTGGAAATCTTCAATATTTATGGCAATAGCACAAGGTTTAGCAGCGCTTCCTGGTTTTTCTCGTTCAGGCTTAACTATCGCAACAGGTCTTTTGTGCAAAAAAGATAGAGTTACAGCTGCAAGATATTCTTTCTTGCTAAGTATTCCAATTATTATTGGAGCTTCAATGTTGTATCCTTTTATTAAGATTGATTTATCTGAATTTGTAACATATAATTGGTCTGCAATTATAATAGGAACAATAGTTTCAGCTATAGTTGGTTACTTATGTATTAAGTATTTTTTAAAGTTTGTTGGCAAATATTCACTTGCATTTTTTGGGTATTATTGCATAATAGTAGGAGTGGCTACTTTTGTGTTTTTTAATATTGTAAAATAGGAAAGTGTAAATTATGGATACAACTGTTAAATATATTTGTGAAAAAATAGGTGATTTCAAACCGGAAATTGGTATTATTTTAGGTTCAGGCTTAGGTGATTTTGCTGATAGTTTTGACTCTATCAAAATTTCTTATAATGATATTCCAAACTTTGAAAAATCTAATGTTCAAGGTCACAAAGGTCAATTGGTTTTTGCAGAAGTTAATGGTAAAAAAGTTGTTATGATGCAAGGAAGATACCATTTTTATGAAGGTTATTCTATGCAAACAGTTACATTTCCTGTAAAAGTAATGAAAAAATTAGGTGTAAAAACATTAATCATAACAAATGCTGCAGGTGCTGTAACAGAAGAATTTACTCCTGGTGATTTAATGTTTATTACTGACCATATTAACTTTATGGGTACAAATCCATTAATTGGTAAAAATGATGAAACACTTGGAACTCGTTTCCCTGATATGAGCGAGGTTTATTCAAAAGAATTAATCAATAAAGCAGAAGTTGTTGCTAAAAACTTAGATATTGATTATCAAAAGGGTGTTTATGTTGCAACAACAGGTCCAAGCTATGAAACACCTGCTGAAATTAAAATGTTTAGAATGTTAGGTGGCAATGCTGTTGGTATGTCTACTGCACCTGAGGCTATTGTGGCCAATTATTGTGGTTTAAAAGTTTTAGGTATTAGTTGTTTGACTAACTATGCTGCAGGGGTTACAGATAACCCATTAAACCACCAAGAAGTAATTGAAACTGCTGATAAAGTAAAAGAAAGTTTTAAAAATCTTTTATCTGAATTTATTAAAGTTGTTTAATTAGTTTTTTTTATTGTTTTTATATTTTAAAACTTTAGCATCTTTCAATGCAGTAGGGTTGTTTTTTACCAAATTTTTTATTACTTGTTTTTCTTTAGCTTCATCACCAACCATGTTATAGATTTGAGCTAAATTTAGTGCTATTTCTATGTCTGCAGGGTAGTCGTGAGTTAATATGGAAAGTTTTAAATGCGCTGTTTCTAAGTCGTCTATTTTCATGCTTAAAATAGCTTCTAATAATTGAGATTTTTTCTCTTTGTTTATTGATAAGGCCAATCTTATGAATTTATTTGCATTTTGATAATCTTTAAGTTTATAAAGATTTTTTGATATATTGTATAAAACAATGTATCGTTGTTCTTTTGCTTTTATAATTGGTAATAATTTTAGTAGAATATAATTTGCTCTTTCGTATTGTCGTGCTTTTTGAAAATCTTCTACTAAAGCTATCCATTTTTTTATTTCTGCTGGGTTATCTTTTAGTTTTAGCAAAGCAGTATTTATTTCGTGTTCAAAGTTTTTTCCTGGATATGTTGTTAGAATATTGTGGAAATATAGATAATCTTTTTGTTCATCACTTAATGGCTCATCTATAATATCAGGAATCATTTTATAAATCATTGTAATTGTATTAGCATCACGAGGTGATATTACCTTCATTTGTTGGTTTGAAGTTTTATCGCCATCATACCACATAACATCTTCTTTATTGGCGCTATGTCCCCAAATACCTAATGCGTGACCTATTTCGTGTTGTAATACAGAAAGAAGAGTATCAGATGTATAATTATTATTTTTTTCATCTGTTTTCTTTATTTTTATTTGCATTTTTGAAAGTCTGTTTTTATTAAAAACAGGAGTTGTATGTCCGATATGATTTTCGTTATTTAATTTTTCTACAAAATCAATTTGTATTTTTGCTTTTTTTCTTGTATCTATTTCTTTGAATTTTATTTCACTATTTGTAGCGATTTGCCAATTGAAAAATGCACGTCTGATATTTTCAATGTACGTTTTTGGAAGCGCATCTTTATTTTCAATATAGTAAGTTATAAAATCATTGTTATTCCATCTAATTAATTTATCTTTGAATAAAACGTTATCAATATAGCTTTCGCCTGAAGTTTTAAAATAGTAATTTCTCATAGAATTTAAAATTTTAGTAACTTCTTCGCTAACATTATCGCAATCACTTGCTTTTGAGTATTCGTATAAAATCCTTTGATTTTCGTAGCTTAAAGGCATTTTAGAATAAGTTATTGCCTTATAATATATTGGTTCGCAAGAATATGGTAATGATTTGCTTGCCATATCAAATAATTTTAATGCTTTTTCATTAAAGCCAATTTCTAAATATTTTTTACCTTGTTTCATCATAAATTCAGGTAAAAGATTATTTAAATAGAATAGAAAACAAATAGTAAAAATTGTAAGTAGGGCAAAAACTACTAAAGATATTTTCAAATCTCTTGTTTTTTTCTTTGTATCTTCTTGTCCCCTCATTAAAATCCCTCGAATATTTTAAAATTACTGCTTGTTTAATTCTAATATTTCAGATAATTTAGTCATTTCTAACTTAGATAATATTTCAGCATTTCCTTTTATTTTAAAGTATTCGGCAAATTTTGGGGTTGTTTTTAAATTGTAAGAACGACCATTTGAATCTTTTTTTCTGCTTATCATTCCTTTTTCAACAAGCTCAGCAACGTGGTCATATGCTGTTGAGCCTCTTAATTCTTTTAGCAAAGATTGTCTGATTGGTTGCTTTAGAGCAATTACTAATAATGTTTTTAATACGGCATTAGAAATATCAATAGGACATAGTTTTTCAACAATATCCATATATTCGTCTTTTACTTGAATAATATAGCCATTTTCGTCATCAATTTCTAAAGCACCTTCTCTTGAAGCATAATCCATAATTAAAGATAACATTGCATCTTCAACTTCCATTTCATCGGCTTCTAATATTTCTGCTATTTCTTTTAGTTGAACGGCTTTGCCTGTTACAAATAATACAGCTTCAATTCTTGCTTTTAAATCCATATTATCACCTATGCGCTTTGCCCTTCTTCAATAACTTCTGGTGCTTTACCTTTTACTACATATAAGTTTGAATAAAATTCATCTTGTTGTAATTCAAATTCACTTTCAACAGATAAGAATAACAACGCAATATATGCAGAAATTTTGTCTAAACCTAAAAGGGTTAAGGTTTCTAATTCAACTTTTTCTTCTTTTTCAAAGATTTTAACTAAGTTTTCGTGTAAAATTCTTACACTACTTTCAATATATTCTTCGTGTGCTAAGTTGATGATATCATCAGGTGTCATATTGCCGTAGTTTCTTACTCTACGTTGTTTAGCACGTTCTAAAGAATTTTTGATAGAAATTTCTTTATCGATTTTTTCATAAAATTCAAGTTGTCTGATTAAATCTTTTAAAGTAACAATTCTATTTCTATTTAATTTTGTAGAATTTCTTCTTTTAATAATGTCTTCAATAGGAATAACATTATTTGGGAAGTCTTGATAATATAAATCATCATTGAATCTTGAATCATCATCTTCCATATATTCTGGATTGAATTCTTCTTGAACTTCAAATTCTGCAGGATTAATGTTTACTAAAATGTTAGATTTCATTTTTAATAAAACAGCTAAGAAGAATAAAGCTCTGCCGTTAGTTCTTAAATTATTAGATTTGCTTTCTGCAATTTGAAGCATATATTTGTCAGCAATATCTGCAAGGTCAATATTCCAAGGGTCAATTTTACCTTGTTTAGCCATTTGAACAAGAATTTCAATTCCGTCCATTTCTTCTGATGGAGTTTCTAAAATTGACTCAGGTCTAAACCCTAAATCTCTTTCAAAAGATTTAGGTGAGCTTTGTATATAAAAGTTTTCACTATCCTTTGGATTTAACATCTAATTAGTCCCTAAATTTTACGCCCGTTACGCAAGTTTTGCCACGTTCTTTTTGAGTAACACCTATTGTTCTATTAGCTGATTCTATCATAGGTTTGCGATGACTAACTACTATAAATTGCGTATTTTTTGCTTGTTGTTGAATAATATCGGCTAAACGTTCTACGTTTATACCATCTAAGTTTGCATCAACCTCATCTAATGCATAGAAAGGTGATGGCATATATTTTTGTATTGCGAATACAAATGCCAATGCTGTTAATGATTTTTCACCACCAGACATTGAGCCTAATTTTTGTTTTTTCTTATCTCTTGGTTGAGCTTCAATTGTTAAGCCACCTTCAAATGGACTTTCTGGGTTTTCTAATAACAATGAACCTTCACCTTCTGATAATTTTGAGAAAATATCTTTGAAGTTTTCGTTGATATTATTATATGTTTTCATGAATGTTTCTTTTTTAATTTGTTCATAACCATTCATTTTTTCCATAATTTGATGACGTTCATTTGTTAAAGTTGCGATTTGTTCGCGTTTTTCTTCTTGTCTTGCTTTAACTTCGTCATAAGCTTGAATAGCTAACATATTAACAGGTTCCATTTCTTCCATACGTTTTTGTAAACGTTGAATTTTACCTGTGATTTCTTCTGTTGAAATTTCTGTTGGAGTTAATGTATTGATATCAATATCGTTTTCTTTTAACTCGTTTCTAATTTCTTCTAATTCAGGTTCAAGTTCTTTTCTTCTTGTTTTGAAAGATTCTACTTGTTCGCCAATTTTTTCAATTTCATTAGTAATTTTGTTCTTTTGGCTTTCTGCATTTAATAATTCTTCTTGAACTAAATCTCTTTGTTTTTGAAGCTCAATAAGTTTTTCGCCTAATTGTTTAATTTTTTCTTCTAATTCTTGAGCTTTAACTTCAATTTCTTTAATTTCTTCAGCAAATTTAGCTTTATCAACTTCAGATAATTCATTATCTTTAGTTAATTTTTGAATTTGTTCTTCTTTTGATTTGATTAATTCTTCGTTGAATTCAATTTCTCTTTTTGATTCAGAAATTTCGTTATTGCATCTTAAAATCTTATTTTGATATTCTTTGATTTGATTTTCAATAGATGCTGTCATTTCTTTTAATTTTTTAAGTTCGCCTTCAGTCATCTTGCTTTCAATTTCAGCAATTTTATCTTGAAGAACCAACATTTTTTCATTCAAATCAACTAATTTTTCTTCAAATTTTTCTAATTTATTTTCAATGCTCTTAATTTTTGGTTCGTTTTCTTTGATAATTTGTTCTGCTTCTTTGATTCTATCTTCATTATTTTTAGCATTGTTATTTAAGTTATTTAATTCGATTTTTGCACCATTAAGAGCAGTCATTGTATTAGAATAATTAACTCTAATTTTTTCTTGTTTTGCTTCTAATTCTTTTCTTGTATTTTCTAAATCAGAATATTGTTTTTGTAATTCAGCAAAACGTTTTTTGAATTTAGATAATTCCTCATCTTGATTTTGGCTGAATTTTAAACCGCTTGATTGTCTATCACCACCTGTAATAGCACCTGTTTTTTCAAACAAGCTACCATCAAGAGTAACTAAACGATATTTGCCGATTAATCTTTTAGCGCAATCATAATCTTCAACAATTAAAGTATCACCTAAAGCGTAATAGAATACGTCTACATATTTATCATCAAAATCAACAAGGTTGATAGCGTAATCAATAATACCTTTTTCTTTTGGTAATTTTAATGAGCTTGGTGCTTTTCTGATTTTGTTTAATGGCAAAAAGGTTGCGCTACCTGCTCTTGCAGATTTTAAGTAATCAATACAGATTCTTGCAACATCTTCATCATCAACAACAATGTTTTTCATTCTGCCACCCATTGCAACTTCAAGTGCTGTTGAATGTTCTTTTTCAACACTTCCTAATTGCAATAATGGAGCGTGTACACCTTTGATTTTTGCTTTTAAAATAGAATCGATTGCTCTACCTAAATTCATTTCTTCATATGCATTTTTTTGAGCTTCTATTTTCAAAATGTTTCTTTGAGCTGCTTGAATATCAAACATTAAGTCAGACATTTCATTTTTGTTTTTGTCTAAGTTGTACATAATGTTTTCTTGAGCAATTTTGCAGTCATTTTGTTCTTTTGTTAATTCTTCCACTTGCAACTTTAATTTATCTTGATTATCGTGGAAGTTGTTTTTGAAATGGGTTAATTCAGCTAAAGTTTTCTTTGCGTTTTCAACAGCTTTTTTAGCAGTAGCTAAATCTGTTTCGTAAGGAATAGCTTCGTTTTTAATATCCCAATTTTCTTCTTTTAATCTTTCTAATTCTTTTTTAAGATTATTTCTTTCCTCAAGCTGTTTATCAGCATTTTGATTTAAGCCAGAAACTTCTTCTAAAATCTTTTGTAATTCTTTTTCTTGAATTTTAATATTTTTTTCAATTTCAGCAATTTCAGCTTTTTTATCTTCAATTTTTACATTGATATTTTCAATTTTTAATTTGTGATTTTCGATACCATTTTTAGAGTTTTCAATAGTTCTTAAATTATCGTGAATTGTTTTTTCAGCAGAGCTAATAGCAAGATTTTTTCTTGAAATTTGTCCCTTTAATTCTTCTAATTGTTTTTTGGTTTCAATTTGTTCTGCTTCACCATTGTTTTTAACTAATTCAGAAATTTCATTATATCTTTTCTTGATATCAGCTAAAGTTGTTTCTAATTTTTTAAGATTATTTTCTTCATCTTTTTTCTTTTTAGTGAAGTCAATAATATTTTGGTGTGCTAATTCTAAGTTTCTTTTGATATCAAAGAATTTAACAGTAGTAATTTGGCTTTCAAGTTGGAATTTTTCTGTTTTTAATTTTTGATATTTTAAAGCAGTTTCTTTTTCTTGTGCCAAACGTTCAATAGAAGCTTCGATTTCAGTCAAAATTAAGTTTGCATTATCAACTCTTTCTTGAACTGTTAAAAGTTCTTCTTTTGCTTTGTCTATTCTTCTGTTGAAATCAGCTATACCAGCAATTTCGTCAATTATTTTTCTTCTTTCAACAGTAGAGCAATTAGTAATGCTCATAACGTCACCTTGCATCATAACGTTATAACTGTTTGGAGTTATACGATATTTTTCAAGATGTGAATGGATATCGGTAAGAGTTGACACTTGATCGTTTAAATAATAAACACTGTTAAAACCTTGAGAAGATTTTCTGATTTTTCTTGCAACAGAAATACTTTCTTCGCCTTGATTTTCAGGTTCAAAGCAAACTTTAACATAGGCTTCATTCTTTTTTGTATGGGTAGAAATAAAATCAGATAATTGTTCAGTACGCAAATTCCTTGCACTTACTAAGCCAAGTGCAAAAAGAATACTGTCAATAATGTTACTTTTACCAGAACCGTTTGGTCCAGAGATTGTTGTAAATCCCTTTAAAAATGGTATTGTAACGTTATTAGCAAAAGATTTAAAGTTATCGACTTCAAGTTCTTTTATGTACATTTATTTGATGATACCCATGTCTAGACATATATTATTAGACAACAAATATGTGTAATAGTCAAAAACATTACAAAAATTAATTTTATTTAGATGTTTTTTTATTTTTTAAAATGTTATATACTAATATATAAATGTAGTGTAGGAGTAATAAATGAGTACTTATAATATAGATGCATTATTGAAAAAAGCTTATGAAATGGGCGCTTCAGACGTACATATTATTGTTGGTGAAGTTCCTTCTTTTCGTATAGATGGTAAAATTTTTAAAACAAATTTGCGTCCTGTTACAGAAGACGATATGTTAAGAGCTATTGATGATATTGCTCCTATAACAATGAGAGATAAAATTTTTAAATCTTTCGATTCTGACTTCCCTTATGAAATTGAAGGAGTTTGTCGTTTTAGGGTAAACTTGGCAATGTCTTTTGGTTACCATTCTATGACAGTTCGTATGATTTCCTATGAAATTCCAACAGTAGAACAATTAAATTTACCAGAAAGTATACATAAATTTGCTGATTTTGATAATGGTATTGTTTTTATTACGGGTGCTACTGGTAGTGGTAAATCAACAACAATTGCTTCTATTTTAAATCATATTAATTTGACTTTAGAAAAACATATTGTTACGATTGAAGACCCTATTGAATATGTTTATCAAAGTCGCAAGGCAATTTTTACTCAAAGACAAATTGGTATTGATACAACAAATTATATAGATGGTTTGAAATATGCTTTAAGACAAGACCCTGATGTTATTTTAATTGGGGAAATTAGAGATATGGAAACAGTACAAAGTGCACTTCACGCAGCAGAAACAGGTCACTTGGTATTTGCAACTTTACACACATATAACGCTATTCAAACAATTAACCGTATTTTGAGTTTCTTCCCACCAGGAGAAAGAGAAATTGTTAGAAGCCAATTAGCAGAATTGTTTAGAGGTTCTATTTCACAAAAATTATTACAAAGAGCTGAAGGTCAAGGTAGAATTCCTGCTTGTGAAATTTTATTCTCAACTCCTACAATTAAAGACTTTATTTTGAAAGATGAGCTTGAAGAAATATATAAACTTGTTAATAAAGGTGGCTATGATGATATGTTAACCTTCAACAATTGTTTATATTCTTTGTATAAAAAGGGATTGATTACTAAAGAAGAAGCTATGAATAGTACAGATAATAAAAATGAACTTGCTCATTTATTCCGTGGTGTATATTCAGGTAATGATAATTCAGAATTTTAGTAAAAATGAAAGATTCATATACAACAAATGTAATTAATTTAAAATCTTATAATATCAGTGAATCTGATAAGCTTATGTTGATGTATTCAAAAGACAAAGGCTTAATAAAAGCTGTTGCAAGAGGTAGTAAAAAACCTAATAGTAAATTAGGTGGTCGAATGGAGCTTCTTGTTGCTAATAAATTAATGGTAAATAAAGGTAAAACACTTGATACCATTTCGCAAGCAGAAGCTTTGAATACTTTTTTTAAGCTTAGAGGTGATATAGATAAACTTTTCTTGGCAATGTATGTTTGCGAAATTGTTTCTAATTTTGGTATCGAAAATGATCCAAATAGTGAAGAAATTTATTCGCTTTTTTATTCGTTTCTTGATGAATTATCAAAAGCTAAAACTAAAGAAATATCTATGTTACAGGTAATAAAATTTCAATTGAAAATAATGAATATTTCGGGTTATTCATTAGAGTTAACTGATTGTGTAAAATGCGTTGATAAATTAACTGAAAAAGAAGAAATATATTTTTCTGTTGAACAAGGTGGTATTCTTTGTAAGTCTTGTGCTGAAAATGTTTGCAAGAAAGTTAAAGTGCCATATAAAATAGTTGAATTTTTAAATACTCTTTTGCAAGAAGATTTTGATACTCATACAAGATACGAAGAGCTTTTAACCGAAAAAATTTGTGATACTTGTATGAATTTATTGAAAAATTATATAGAATATTATTCACCTAAAAAATTTAAAACGGTAGAAATGTTAGAAAGTATAAGGTAAAAAATGGAATTAGCACAATACATAGAGCATACTTTATTAAAAATAGATGCAACAAAATATGATTTGGATAATTTATTAAATGAAGCAAGAACATATAATTTTAAAGGTGTTTGTGTAAATGGTGCTAATGTAAAATATGCAAAACAATACTTAAGTGATACAAATATAAAAGTTGTATCTGTTATAGGTTTCCCTTTGGGTGCTTGTATTTCTGATGTTAAAGCATACGAAACAATCAGAGCTATAAAAGATGGTGCTGATGAAATTGATATGGTTATAAATGTTCAAGCTTTAAAAGATGGTGATTATGAATATGTTCAGAAAGATATTGAAACAGTAAAAGCTGCCTGTGGAGTAAAACCTTTAAAAGTAATTATAGAAACAGATGTGCTTACAAAAGAAGAAATACAAAAAGCTTGCGAAATTATTGTTAAGGCAAAAGCAGATTTTGCAAAAACTTCAACAGGTTTTGTAAAAAATGGTGTTGGCGCAAAGGTTGAAGATGTTAAATTAATGAGCGAAGTATTAAAAGATACAGGTGTTCAAATAAAAGCTTCTGGCGGAATAAACACTCGTGAAAAAGCATTATCTTTAGTTGCTATGGGTGCAACAAGATTAGGTACAAGCTCTGGCGTTAAATTAGTAGAAAAGATATAAATTAATCCCAACTATTATTCATAATTTGTCGGAATTTTTTGGCTGCTTCTTCACCAGTTTCTTTGTTTTCAGCAAAAAGTTGGAAGGCTGTTTTAGGCATATTTTTAATTGCTTCTTGTTTTTTTCTTGCTTTTTCTGCTGCTTTTTGTAATTTGTCGTATTTAACTTTTCTTTTTGTAGCAAAATATATAACATCAACTGCAAGAACAGTAGCCAAACAACAACCTAACGCAATTTTGGTACGTTTTTCTGAAAGTTGTTGATGAGTTAGAACTTTCTTCTTTTTTCCTTCAACAGAATTTGTTTCATCCTTTTTTATAGCATGAAAATTTACTCTGTTATTAGATATTGGGGAGATTGTAATATTCATTGTTATTGTTTTTGTTTTAGAACTTCAAGACCTGAATTTTCAATATTTGGAGTATTAATTTCAAATAAATGAATTCTTCCTGCGCCTAAGTTTGTGTTTATTTTGCCATTTTCAGCTTGGAATTCGCTACTTTCACCATATGTTTTGAATAAATTTGTTAATTGTTGATTTTCATTCAAACCTGGAATGTTGATAGTACCTGCTTGTTTTGAGTTAACATCTCTGTTAGCTATAACAACCAAAGTTTTACCTTGATGATGACGAGCGAATGCTATAATTTGATCATTTTCGTTATTGTCAACTTTTAATGGAATAAATGAACCTTTAGTTAAAATATCGTGATATTTTGGATTGTTTCTAACTTCAAGAGTATTTCTCATAAAATCACCACATTCAGGGTGTTTGCCAATTAATGGTCTTGAGAAATTGAAGATATCTGGTTTGCTTCTATGAACAGTACATTCATTACAATCGGTATCTGTTAATGTATCTGTTTTACCTTCAAAGTCATACATATAATCATCACCAGATTGATAACCGTCAAAATAGTATGGGTTTAACATTGGAAGTGTTGCTTGAATACCTGAAACAAGGTTTGTGAAAGTAACACCACCGTGGTTCATAATAGAAATGTCATCGTGTGTGCCGAATGAACCAATTAATGATTTACCAGCATCTAAGTTTTGTGACATATTAATATTTTCTTTTACGTAGTTATATAATTCGTTAGCTGTTGTCCATTCATGGAAAATATGGTATTGACCATAGTAGCTATCGAAACCAGCTCTTAATGAATCTTCTGGTCTATCGTAATCCATATTAATTTGTGGAGAAGCGTCTTCATAAGTGTAGCTTTCTGCTAACCACGCAAATTCAGGATCTTTTTTGCGTGAATAGTTGATGATATGATCCCAGAATTCAGTAGGTTTTGTTCTTGCAACGTCACTTCTGATACCGTCAACGCCTAAATCAATACACATATCAACAAAATCTTCGTGAAGTTTAACTAATTCTGTATTTAATTCACGTTTAGATTCGTCTTTCCAAGGGTTGAACATTCTAATATCGTTCCAACCACCTGGAGTTTTTGGTGTGCCATCTTTTTCAAATGCCATTAATTCTGGACGTGCTAAGAATAAGTCATAAGAAGCACAGCTTGGTAAATCTAACATTACTCTGATATCACGTTTATGACATTCGTTTATAAAGTTTTTGAATTCTTCTCTAACATCTCTTGGATCATTTGGATCATCTAATTTAGGGTCAATTTTCAAGAAATCTTCAGGTGCATATAATGAACCTGCTGTTCCCATTGCATTCTTTTTGCCTGGTGGGTTTACAGGTAATACGTGTAAAGTGTTAACACCTAAGTTTTTCAATTCATCAAGACGGCCGATAGCATTGTTAAAGTTACCTTTAACATCGTCACCTCTTAATAATTGGTCGCCAGATTTATCTTGAGCACCAAACGTTCTCATTATGATACCCATAATAACTGCTTCGTTATTTTTGAACATTGTTCTTAAGTTATTTGGTTTTACGCCTGTTGAAATTGGTGCGTTTGCCACAGGTGTTTTAACTTGTGGAGTAGCTATAAGACCACGATTTTGTAAGTATTTTTCTAAAATATTTGTTCCAAGAGCTTCTGCTTTAGCAGGTTGTTGATTATTAACCACAGCTGTAGGCTCTGGTGATTTATATACCGGAGTAGATGGTGCTATTTTTACGAATTTGTCAATGTAGTTAGCCATTTACTTTGTTACTTTCTTCTACTTGTTTTTCTGTTTTGCCTTTTCTTCCAATTGCTAATGTTGCAATTAATGTTGCTGCAGTTACTACTGCTAAACCTATGCCTGTCATTTTTAACCATTTTCTTGAGTTTACCATATTTCTTGCGGTATCTCTAAGTGCATTACTTATATTTTCACCAACTAAAGCTTGTCTTTCAGGACCTGTTGATTCGATTGCATCACCCAATTTAGCTCGAGCGTGTTCTGTAACAATGCCTTCATTGAAGTTTATAACTTTGCCAATAAACTCTTTTAAGAAGCCTGTATAACCTTTGTTGCCTGCTACTTTATCAGTTTTTGTGTATAAAGCTTTTGCAACAGCTTTAAATTCTTCTGCTGAAAGTTCAAACCCTTTTGTATCTAATTTTTGTAACATATCAGAAGCAGAGGCTTCAAATGAAACTTTTTTACATATTTCAACTAAATCATCAAGGCGATCTTCTGCAATACCTGAATTTTTAAGACTGTTTCTTAAGTAATTTGGTTCTCTTATATCAATTGCTTGAAGCATTCTATAGAAAGAAGATCTTGCTCCTGTTGCTTTTTCATAAGCATTTGTAGCAGCAACTTTAGAAGCAGAACCAGGTTCAGTTTGTCCAAATGCATTAGCAATTATATCAAAACTTCCTTCTTGTAATTTTGTTTTAGCTGTGCCAAATAATTCTTCTGTTTTAGTTATAATTTTATTTATAAATCCTTCACCTGTAGATTTATTATATTTATCAACACCACCTAAGAATTTTTCTCTGAATGCTTCAAATTTATCTGAATCTTTTGCTAAGGCAGATAGTTTTGTTTCAACTAAATTAAAATCAACAGATAAAAGTTTTTCGATTTCTTCGCTATTAACTCCTAATTCTTTAAGTTTAGCAGCTAATATTTCTGTTTTTCCACTTAATAATTTTCTAATTTCTGTTTCTTTTTTAACTCCGCATTCAATTAACTTTTGTTTAATTGCATCGTCTTTACCTTTTGCAATAGCAGTAAGTTCTTTATTTGATAAGCCTAATGCTTTAATAAATCTTTTTGTTGATCTGCCCCATTGATTTGCATTAAGAGAATTTTGTATATCACCAACTCTTTCTTGAATGAATTTGTTAATAATACCGTTTTTACCTCTTGTTTCGCCTAAGATACCGCCTAATTCTTTTAACTTTGGAGCGATTTTTTTAATAGAAAGTTCATTATTTCTAAAAGAATTTGAAGCATTAATAAATTCATTTATGTTAATACCTCTCTTTTGAAGAGATTTTATTAGTGGTTTGTAATTACCTGTAGAAATTGCGGTTTGAATTTTCTTTATGTCTGCTGGACTAATTTCACAATTAACTCCACATTGTTTAAATATTGAAGAAATTGCCTTTTTATCAATTTTAGTAGTTGCAAGTTGTGCAATTTGTTCTTTAGTTGCTTTTCTAATTGCTTCAGGCATTCCTTTTGTCATTCTTGTTGCCAATTCATCAATTAGTGTGTCTGTTAAAACTTCATCTGCATGTTCTTTACAGAATTTAGAAACAAAACCTTTATCTATATTTTTTGTTGTAAAACCAACTACTCCGTTAGCAAGAGTATCATTTACTAAGCCTTTTGTTAGAGCTAAATTAGCTTTTTCAATGCCAGTTGAAACAGGTTTTTCTAAAACATTACACATTAAAGCACTTGCAAGTGGAGTTGCTAAACCAGCTGTCATCATCCATAATGTGTTGCCTTGAATTGCTGTTTTCTTTGCTCTTTGTTTGATAAATCTATTTCTATCAGGTAAATTTTCAGCAACTTTTAATTTTTTACCCATTTGATCTAAATCTTGTTGTGAATATAAATCGGTTAAATCGTATTGAGGGTCTTGATGTAACATTTTTTTACGGCCTTGAGAATCGATATATTTTTGATGAATATCAACGCCAGTTCTTGCTTTAATAGGTGCTTGAATTGCTAATTTAGGCCATAAAGCCATTGAAGCAAGGAATGAACCTGCACCAATGATTTCCATTGCTTTTCCTAATTTAGTAGGATTTTTTGTAAACAAGTATGCAGCTAAAGCACCAGCACCAAGTTTTAAACCAAGGTCATTAATTCTGCCTAATTCATGGTCATTAGCTTTTCCTTTTGCTGCTTTTCCTATATTCAAAACATCTTGTTTTAAATCTTTTACGTATTCAACAGGAGAACCGAAAATTTTTGAAGGAAGTAAACGCGCTTTATCTTCAAGTGGTTTAACTTTTCCAGTAGTATCTATTGTGTATGCTGGTTTTGCTTGCATACTTGGATTAATTGGCTTATTTGAAATGTATTGATTTAATAAATTCGCCATATTAACATACTACCTTTTCTTTATTAGGGTTGAAAATAGGTGTTGTAGCCGTAGTTTCCCCCTTATCTTTATTAACGTTAGTTAGGGTTGCTAAATTGCCTATTACAGTGGTTGCGATAGCTGCACCAAGTAGTGCTATACCCGCAATTCTATGGCTTTTTACTGGGTTTGTAACAAATTCCTTGCAACTGTTTACAAATGTTTTGCCAAAATCTTTAACTATATTTTTATTGATTACTGTTTTTGCTGGGTTAACTTTTTTAACTAATATTTTAAGGTTTTCCCAAGGTTCTTGCATTGCTACTCCAACACCTACGGCTGCCCATAAATATGACGACAATGTTGAGAATAATTTTGTTTGAACTAATTTTTCTTTAATTAATGGTTTTACTTTTTGATCAGAATGCACAAGTTCTTTTTCGTCAAAGCCCATTTTCTTTGCAATTTTATCATAGTATGCATTTCTACCTTCGCCAAATTTTTCATTATCGTATAATAAATCCCAACGTGGGAAGTCTACACTTTCAAATACCTTGTGGCTTTCGTGTTTTACTAAATTGTTTTTGTTGCTTTCTTCTGGCAATTCGTAAACAATTTTTTGATATGGCATGTTAGTATCGATGCCGTATCTCATTTTTAGTGGGGTTTCGATTAGTTTTTTAGATAATGATTTAGCTACGCCGTAAAATAAAACACCTAATCCCATTTTCTTTCCTGTTTTAAAGGCACTTTTTGCTGCTTCAGAATCAAAGAAGAAATTAGCTGCATTAAATACGCCAATCATTGCGGCACTACCTACCAAGTAAGGCACTGTTCCCATTGATAAAAACTCATAAAAATTGGCATTTTTACTACCTTCAAATCCTTTTTTAGGATAAGTAGTAAATGATTTAACAAATTTATCAGCTTTGTTTTTTAAGTTTGTCAAAGCAGGGTTTTTTTCATTGATTAATAATGAATCTTTGTGCGCAACTTTTTCTGTCTTTTCAGCTTCTTTTGCTTTAAAAGACAATGTTTCGAACTTATTATTAATTTGTACCCCTAATTTGTTAACCATTGTGCCTCACTAAACAATACCATAGAGATAATGTTTCTGAACATATATTATTGCCATGCCAAAGGCATTTTTTACAAAAAAATTTACATAACTTAACTTTTATGTATACCATTATTCTTGCTAAAAATTAACATAAATTATACAATAAAAATTGTAGATAAACACTTAGTAATAAAATTTAATTTTTGCATCGCATTTGAGAAGTCAAAACCTATTTTTTATTTCTATCGCAAATTATTTACAGCAATTACTAAACTTAGGAGAACCATTATGTACGAAGATGAAAAACTTATTTGCGAAGATTGCGGAAGCGAATTTGTATTTACTGCGGGTGAGCAAGAATTTTATGCTGCAAGAGGTTTAGTTAATAAACCTAAACGTTGCCCAGAATGCAGAAAGAACAGAAGACAAAAAAATAGAAAAAAATTGTATGAAGTAACTTGCTCAAAATGCGGTTGTCAAACAAAAGTTCCTTTTAAACCTATTGAAGGAAAAGAAGTATATTGTAAAGATTGTTATGCAGCTGTTAAAGAAGCTTCTGCAGAATAAATTTTAAAAAGATAGAAAAACGGGTGCTTAATGGCACTCGTTTTTCTTTGTAAGGTTGCATAGTTATGTTATAATTTTTCTCATAAGAAACAAACGGAGATATTATGAAAGCACTAAAAGTCGGAATAATTGGTTTTGGAACCGTTGGAACTGGTGTATATAAAGTTCTTCAAGATTTTCCAAATATCGAAATTGTTAAAATAGCAGTTAAATCTTTAGGTAAAAAAAGAAATATTGAAAACTTTGATGAAAGTTTATTGACAGACAATGCATTTGAAATAGCAAATAATCCTGAAATTGATGTTGTTATTGAAGTTGCTGGTGGTGTTAATCCTACTTTTGATGTTTTAAAAACTGCTATCAATAACGGTAAACATATAGTTACTGCCAATAAAGAATTGCTTGCTAAAAATGGTAGCGAGTTATTCAAGTTAGCTAAAGAAAAAAATGTAATTATTTTATATGAAGCTGCTGTTGCGGGCGGTATTCCTATAATTATGCCAATTAAAACAATTTTATGTGCTAATAAATTAAATAAAATTGCTGCTATTGTTAATGGCACAACAAATTATATTCTTACTAAGATGACAGAAAAAGAGTTATCTTATGATGTTGCTTTAAAACAAGCTCAAGAATTAGGTTATGCTGAAACTGATCCAACAGGTGACGTTGAAGGTTTTGATGCAACTTATAAAATTTCAATTTTATCTACAATTTCTTTTAATAAAAAAGTTGATGTGAATAAAATTTATAGAGAAGGTATTACAAAAATTACTTCTCAAGATATTAAGTCTGCAAAAGAATTGGGTTACGTAATTAAATTAATTGCTTTAGGTCAAGTTTTAGATGATGGCAAAATTGATGTTAGAGTTCACCCAATGTTAATTGATAGAAAACATTTATTAGCTAAAATTGATAACGCTACAAATTCAATTATGCTAAGTGGATATCCTGTTGGCAATTTAGTTTTAACAGGTCCAGGGGCTGGTGCTGAACCTACAGCAAGCTCTGTTGTTGGTGATTTATTAGTGTTAGCTTCTGAACTTGAAGCTTCTGATAAACCACTTCCTCAAACAATTTGTAATCATGAAGAATATGCAGATCAAATTGATATTGGTGATACATATAATGAATACTATATTGCAATTAATGCAAGTAATAACCCAGGTGCTATTGGTGTTGTTGGAACAGTTTGCGGAAAGCACAATATTAGTATTTCTAAAATGCTTCAAAACGGTATTAATGAAGATAATACAGCTGAAATAGTTGTTATTACTGAAAAAAGTAAAGAATCTGATATTCAGAATGCATTAAAAGAACTTTTACAATCAAATTGTGTTAAAAATATAGATAACATAATTAGAGTTATGAATTAGGAGAAATTATGGAAAAGAATCATTATCAAGGTTTAATTAATAAATATAGAGAATATTTACCAGTTACAGATAACACACCTGTTATTACTTTAAATGAAGGTAATACACCTTTAATAAAAGCTGATAATTTTGCTAAAAAAATTGGCTTGAAGGCAGATGTTTATTTCAAATATGAAGGTGCAAATCCTACAGGTAGCTTTAAAGATAGAGGCATGACAATGGCTGTATCTAAAGCTGTTGAAGAAGGTGCAAAAGCTATTATTTGTGCTTCTACAGGTAATACTTCAGCTGCTGCAGCTGCTTATGGTGCTAAAGCTGGCGTTAGAGTTTTTGTTTTAATTCCTGATGGATATATCGCTTTAGGTAAATTATCTCAAGCTATGATGTATGGTGCAGAAATTATTGCTATTGAAGGCAATTTTGATGAAGCGTTAGAAATGGTTATTGAAATTTCTAATAACTCACCAATTAAACTTGTAAACTCTGTAAACCCATACAGAATTGAAGGTCAAAAAACAGGTGCTTTTGAAATTATTGAAGCTCTTGGTGATGCTCCTGATTACCACTTTATTCCTGTTGGTAATGCAGGTAATATTACAGCATACTTTAAAGGTTATGAAGAATTCTTTAAACTTGCTAAAATCTCTCATCTTCCAAAAATGATGGGATATGAAGCAGAAGGTGCTGCTGCTATTGTTCGTGGCGAAAGAATTTTAAAACCTGAAACAATCGCTACTGCAATTAGAATTGGTAATCCTGCAAGTTGGAAATATGCTGAAAGAGCAAGAGATTTATCAGATGGTAAAATTGATTGCGTAACTGATGCTGAAATTATTGAAGCATATCAATTAATGGCTTCAACTGAAGGTATTTTGGCTGAACCTGGTAGTGCTGCTTCTGTTGCTGGTTTAATTAAAGCTCATAGAATGGGATTAGTTAAAGAAGGTTCAACAAGTGTTTGTATTTTAACAGGTAATGGTTTAAAAGATCCTGATAGTGCTATTAAATATGCAAAAGCTGATGTTAAAAAGACAAAAACTGATATGAAACAAATTTTGAGTGTAATGAATATTTAATTTGTTTTGATAATAGAAGTTATAAAAAAGCCACCTTATAGGTGGCTTAAATTTTTGTATTAGTTAATTTTTCTTTGTTTACGATTATACGCCTGCTTTTGTTAAGTTTAAGCATTCGATTAAAGTTTGAGCTACTGTTTTTTGTTCTTCTTCTGTTATTTCAGGGAACATTGGAAGAGAAATAACAAGTTTTGTATCTTCTTCTGTGAATGGAAGATCGCCAACTTTGTAGCCTAATTCTTTATGTAATTTTTGTAAGTGCAATGGAACTGGGTAGTAAATCATTGCGCCAACACCTTTATCTAATAACATTTTGTGTACATCATCACGGTTAGCAATTTTAACTGTATATTGGTGATATACGCAGTATGAGTTGTCGATTTCTTTTGGTGTTTCTACTTCAGGGTAGTTTGCAAATAATTCATTGTATCTGTATGCATTTTCTCTTCTTTTTGCATTCCAGCTATCAATGTAAGGTAATTTAACTCTTAAAATAGCTGCTTGAATTTCGTCTAATCTTGAGTTTACACCTAATTCATCGTGATAATATCTGATAGCGCCACCGTGGTTTCTTAAAGCAACAATTCTGTTGAATAAAGCTTCATCGTTGCAAGTAATCATACCGCCGTCACCCATACCACCTAAGTTTTTAGTTGGGTAGAAGCTGAAGCAACCGAAGTCACCAAATGTACCAACTTTTTGTCCTTTATATTCTGCACCAATAGCTTGGCAACAGTCTTCAATAACTTTTAAATTATGTTTTTTAGCTATTTCCATAATTTTATCCATTTCAGCAGGTTGACCATACAAGTGAACTGGAATAATAGCTTTTGTTCTTGGAGTGATAGCTGCTTCGATTTTTTCTGGATCGATATTGAATGTTTCTGGGTTGATGTCAACAAATACAGGAGTTGCATTTGCTAAACCGATAGCACTTGCAGTAGCTACGAAAGTGAATGCTGTTGTGATAACTTCATCACCACGTCCGATATTTAATGCTCTTAATGCTAAGTGAAGTGCATCTGTACCAGAGTTTAAACCTAATGAATATTTAGAACCTACATAGTTTGCAAATTCAATTTGAAGTTCTTTATTGTGTTTTCCTAAAATATATGAACCTGAAGCTAATACTTCTAATACAGCTTTTTCAATGTCTTTGCCGATTTGTGCATATTGTCTTTTTGAATCTAAAATAGGAATCATACTTCTCTCCTTATAATTACTCCCCTATATTAATAGTTTAGCATAGCTATATTGTGCCTTTATATAATCTTAATATGTTGCAAGTTGTTTGATTTTGAATATATAAAACGAGCTATTTTGTAGCTCGTTTCATAATTTTTAGATTATTTGCATTTTTTATATCTATTATATCTGCTTTTTTGTTCGTTTGATAATAAAGCTTTAAATTGTTTTTCGTAACATTCGCATATTTCTTTTTTTGCTTTTTTTAGTTTTCTTACAATATTTTTTTGCTTTCTAATTTCGCTATATTTAGCACAATTTTCTTTTAATTCTCTTAATTTAGCTGCTTCGCATTCAAGTTGTTCACTAATGCTTAAAACTTCTTGTTCATATTTTTCTTGAAGTTTCATTGTTGTGCAGGATTGGGTATCGCTTAAACCAACTTCGTTAATTAAATCTTCTATATTTTTATTTGTACATAAAAAACATTCAGATCTAAAAGGAAGTGGGGCATCACAAGGTTTTTGGCAATTTTGTTGTTGCATTGTTCTTGTGTTTTGGTTTGGCATTTCATTATCACAAGGGCTATCAGCAAATACATTAGCAATGCTTAAACAAGCAAATGTCATAAATAAAACATAAATTTTTTTCATTTCTTTCTCCGTTATAACTTAGTACCGGAATAATTATCAGAAGAAAGTTTTATTTTTACATTATCAAGACGGCTAAAAATATATTTATGAAAGAATTAACCAAATTAGAGGTTATATTTCTCAATAAAATTGACTTCAATATATAAAATAATTATCATTTTATTATGACACGTAGGAGATTACACTATGCTATTAGTAAGCAAATTAAAAATGTTTGAGAGACAAATGGTATTTATGAAATGGGGCAATAGTGAAGGATATGGCAGAATTAACTATGTTGGTCATGATTTTTTAGAATTTGAAATTTTTGATACTGATATTTTAGAATATACAGATAAAATATTAATTAACTCTCAATTGATATTGGAAGTTGTTATCAAAGGTTCTGATATAGCAAGAATTTTAGCAGAATATTCTGCATCTTTACCTGAACATAAAAAAGATAATGTTTAATGAAATTATAATGTTGGTGGCTGTTCCTTAAAGTTAGGGAACATGTTTAAAGTGCCGTCATTATTTCTCCAACGAATCCAACCAATTCTGTGGATAGAACCAATTTCATTAACCATTCCTAATAGCCAATTGCCTTGAATAATAGTGAAAGAAATATGTCTTGGATATTTTACTGTGCCTAATTTTTGAGATTTTTTAGTTGGTTGAGAATAAAGAACTTTTTTCTCTTCATCTAAATCATTATAAAATCTAATTCCATATTGTTTTCCAAACTTATAAAAAAGTCTGCGATAAGTATAGAAATTTTCTTCATTTTCATCATAAATCCAACCGGTTTCACCAGTTTCTTGGTTTAAAAATACTCTATACCAATTGTTTCCAGGGTGTAAATCAACAGTTAAAAAAGCAACATCACTTTCAGGAACATATGCAACATAAGATACTTTGCGCATATCAATTTTTTTAACTATTGCAGATTTTGTCATTGCATCATAGTTTATTTCTTTTGTAGCTTTTGCATCATCATATGGATATTGGTAAATTGTATAGCTTCTTGGAACATTTAATAATCCAATACCGTGATATTTTATTGTTTTAGAGCTTAAAGGTACTACATCTGCAAAAACAGGTAGTAAAATAAATAATCCTATAAATACTAATA
>JAZSQW010000092.1:0-5539 GCA_045538205.1 Candidatus Avigastranaerophilus sp.
TTGGTACTAGTGGTAGTGGTAAGTCTACTTTATTAAATATGTTAGCAGGATTAGAGAAGCCAACTAAGGGTAAAGTGTGGATCGGTAAGACCAATATCTCTGCATTATCAGAGAATCAATTAGCGATCTTTAGACAACGTCATATAGGCTTTGTCTTTCAATCCTATAATCTACTCAATATCATGACTGCTATAGAAAATGTAGCCATGCCACTTATGTTCAAAGGGGTAGATCGTGCTAAGAGAATAAAAGCAGCTAAGAAGATGTTGATAGAAGTAGGATTAAAAGATAGAATGAATCATAAGCCTAATCAAATGTCAGGTGGTCAACAACAAAGGGTAGCCATTGCAAGAGCTATTGTTAATGATGCCCCAATAATTCTTGCCGATGAGCCAACAGGTAATTTAGATACTAAAACAAGTATCGAGGTAATGGAATTTTTTGTAAATTTAAACGAACAAACAGGTAAAACCATTATAATCGTAACTCACGAACCTGATATTGCTGAATATTGCAAAAGAATTATTCGTTTTAAAGACGGCAAAATTGTCTCAGATCAAACAAAAGAAGAATGGCAAAAAACAAGAACAAGGCAGACTTAGATGATAGATTTTAAATCAACATTAAAAATGGCATTAACTTCACTAAAGGTGAATAAACTTCGTTCTGCCTTAACAAGCTTAGGTATTATTATTGGTGTAAGTGCAGTAATTATAATGCTTGCAATTGGTACAGGCGCAAGCCAAAAAGTACAAGCCAATATGGAATCTATGGGAAGCAATATGCTAACCATACGTTCAAGCTCTGCTAAAACAGGTGGGGTTAGAATGGGTGTTGGAACAAAGCCATCTTTAACATTAAAAGATGCAACAGCTATTCAAAAAATGATAATGGGCGTTGATGCAGTTGCTCCTGCTTCATCAGAAGGCAAACAAGTTATGTATGGCAACCAAAACTGGCAAACAACTGTTTACGGAACAACTTCACCTTATTTATATATAAAAAATTATGAAATAGAAGAAGGTAGAAAATTCACTCGTGAAGATGAAAAAAATGGTGCTAAAGTTTGCATTATAGGTGCAACTGTAGCAACAGAATTATTCGGTGATGTTTCACCTATTAATAAAGTTATTAGAATTGGGAATGTTCCTTTTAAAGTTTTAGGCACATTAAAAGCTAAAGGCTCATCAGGTCCAATGGATCAAGATGATTTGATTTTTATACCAATAACAACTGCTCAGAAAAAACTATTTGGCGTTGCTTTTCCAGGTAGTGTAAATATGATTGTGGTTAAAGGTATAGATGCTGATAGCTTAAATGATGTTCAAAAAGATATAGAAGAACTTTTAAAACAACGTCACAATATTGGCAAAAATCAAATTAATGATTTTGAAATAAGAAATTCCGCAGAATTTCAAGAAAAAATGAAATCAACAGTTCAAACCTTTGCTATTTTATTAGCTTCAATTGCTTCTGTTTCTTTACTTGTAGGCGGTATAGGTATTATGAATATTATGCTTGTATCAGTAACAGAAAGAACAAAAGAAATTGGTATAAGAATGGCAATTGGTGCAAGAGCCTCTGATATTCGTTGGCAATTTTTAATTGAATCCTTCCTACTTTCAATAATTGGTGGTTTAATTGGAGTTGCAACAGGCATAATAGGTGCAAAGTCAGTTGAATTTTTCTCTGAAGGAATGAGCGTTTCAATTTCAATGTTTTCAATATTCTTATCTTTAGGCTTTTCTGGTTTAGTTGGTATAGCATTTGGATACTATCCAGCGTATAAGGCTTCTTTACTAAATCCTATCGATGCTTTAAGATATGAATAAAGGTTAATTTATTGAAAAAAAATAGAAAGTAATTAATACTAATAATATGAAATTTTTCCAAAAAATATTAACTTTAATACTAATTTGTTCAACATTCATCTTCGCAAATTTTGCAAAGGCAGAAGATGAAGAAGCTGTTGGCGCAAAAGTTCGTGCTGGCACATTTTTAAAAGTATTAAATTTATCAGAAATATCTACTTTGCTTCACGATATTGATGACGAAGTTATATTTATAAATTCAACAGATATGTTCGTATATGAAACATTAGCGATTCCAGAAAATTCAAAAATTTATGGTTTTGTTGAAGATGTTTTAGAACCTGTTCAAGGTAGAGATGGTGCTATTAAAATTTTAATTTATAAAATCATCACTCCTGCTAAAAAAGTATATAGAACAAAAGGACATATATATTCACAAAACGATAATTATATAGGTGGGAAACAAACAGAAAGTGTTTACTATCAAAAAATGCCTTACTATATGCAAGGTATAAAACCATTATTAAAAGTAACACCATTAAATATTTATGATATGGGGCAACATACGGTTATTAATCCAGGTAGCGAATTTTTTGTTATATTGGAAGAAGACCTTATTTTAAAATAATGAACTTTGTTTTAATTAATTCGTTTTAGTAATTGAAACAGGTAACATAAGGAGATTTACATGAAGAAACAATTATTATCTATAAGTATATTGACTATGCTATTAGTTAGTCCTATTGCAATGGCTCAAGATGTTCCTGCTATTCAATATGTTCCAGTTGAAGAAAGTAACGAATATCAAACACAATATCCACTTCCTGTGAATAACTATCAAACACAATCATATGCCCCAGCATACGATAACAATGTTGAAACATATACTCAACAATATAACCAACAACAACTATCAGGTAATGTAATCTTTGTGCCTGCAAACACACAATTTACAGCAAGCGTAATGACTCCATTAAATTCTGAAAATTTATCTATTGGCGATAATGTAATGTTATATTTAGATTCTGATTTTTATTATAACAATCGATTAATTGCAGGCGCTGGAAGCAGAATTAATGGTACTGTTTTAAAGTCAAAAAAAGGTGGCTTCGGTAACAGAAACGGTTCATTACATTTAAAATTCACAAATATAGTAACAACTTCAGGTCAAATGATTCCTATATCAGCTTATATAGTAACTGAAGATGGCGATGGTGTTTTAAAAGCAGGAACTGTGAAAGATTCAGCTGTAGAATATGCTAAGGATATGGGTGTTGGTGCTGCTTCTGGCGCTGTATTAGGTACTGCAATGGGTGCTTTATCTGGTGGTAAAGTTGGTCGTGGTGCTATTTACGGAACAGCTCTTGGCGGTGGCTTAGGTTTAATAAGAGCAATTGCTGATAAAGGTGATAACGTTGAAATCCCTCAAAATGCTCAAATTGACTTAGTATTAACACAACCAATTACAGTTTCAGCAAATACTATATACTAAATTTATTTAAAAAGACTGCATATAAAAGCAGTCTTTTTATACTTATTAATAGTATGTTAGGCTATTTGTTTTATTCTGCATTTTTTGATAAAATGTAAATCAAATGGGATATTAAAGAATGTCTGTAATACAAAATAATGATAATATAAGACCTAAAAAAGGGGATTCAAAAAAAGAAATTTACACTATTCCTGCCGTAATTAGAAAAAGCAAGGAAGATTGTTCTTTTGAAAAAGCATTAACAATTGCTTTTATTCTCCACATTGTAACTTTTGCATTAATGCTAATTCTTCCTTTTATTTTTAAATTATTAGGAATTGAATTAGATTTATTTAAAAAACCAGAATTAAAACAAAGAGATATAGAATTTGTGCTTGTAGATAAAGAAGGCACACCAATAGATAAAAACACAAAAAATAGAGCAGATAAAAATTCAAGAGCTGGTGGAAAGCACGATCCAAAACGTCCTGTTTCTTTACCACAAAGTTCAGCACCAAAAGGACCAGCAAAAAAACCAACCCCACCTGCTCCACAAAAAGCTCAAACACCTAAAAAACCTGCAACGCCAAAAGCACCTGCAGTACAAAAACCGGCACAAAAGCCACAACAAAGTGCACCGAAGGTAGAGCAACAAGCACCTAAAAAACCAAGTGCTCCTGCTCCAAGACCAAAACCAACTCCTTCTGTGCCAAAACCAACAACAAAACCACAATCTAATTTTAATATACCAATACCAAAATCAGCTATTCCACCTATGGCACAACCAAGCAAAGCGCCAATAACAGCTGCACCATCAATTGGTTCAGGTAGCGCGTCAGGAAGCAAAAAAGGTGGTTCAGGTTCAGCTTCACCAAGCTTTTCACCTACAACATCAGGTAGAGGTACAGGTGCTGGTGGCAGAGGAACAGGCGCAGGTGGTGGCGGTAGATTTTCTAACGGCACAGGCTCAGGATATGGCAACTTAGGAAATCCAGGACCTGGAAATCCAAACGGAGCACCTGGTATTGATGCCATTAAAGAACCAGATTTTGGTCCATATATGAAAGAACTTCAAAGACGTATAAAAATGAATTGGGATCCACCAAAAGGTAATGAAAGCAAACGTGTTGTACTTTTATTCTCAATCGCAAGAGATGGTAGATTATTGAACGTAAAAGTACATCGTTCTTCAGGTTTACCTGCTGCCGATAAAGCTGCTATTGATGCAGTTAAGTTAACAGCACCATTTAGACCATTACCTCCTGAATATAAACGTAATAGTGTTGATATCCAATTTACATTTGATTACAACGTGTTCGGAGTATCAGGATAAGAAAATAATAATAAGAAAAGAGGAAATAAATTATGGAACTACTTTTACACTCAATTAAACTTGACTGGCCTGTATTATTGCCAATTCTATTGTGTTCAATATTAACAGTGGCAGTTGCAATCAACAGATTTAACTTCTATAACAAAAACCAACGTGATGTTGTTAAATTTATCAGAGCTATGAAAACTGAATTAGTTAACAACAGACTTGATGCAGCAAAAAGCTTAAGCATTCAATTAGGTGGCGTTATTGGTGAAGTTGCTGAAGAAGCAGTTAGAATTTTCTCAGAACAAAAACAAGGTTTTTCTCGTTCTTTTGATATTTCTGCTAACTTAGCTACAAGAAAATTAGAAAAATATTTAACAATTATGGGTACAATCGGTGGTGTTTGTCCTTTCTTAGGTTTGTTTGGTACAGTTGTTAGAATCCTTTATACATTCCAAGATTTAGCATCACAAGGTAACCAATCAGCAGCAGTTGCTATGGGTATCGGTTCAGCGCTTATCGCTACAGCTTTCGGTTTAGGCGTTGCTATCGTTGCAGTTGTTCTTTATAACATTTTCCAATCTACAGTTAAAAGATATGAAGACGACTTCCAACTTATTAAATTATTATTCTTAAGCTTTACTGACTCAGAAGAAAAAAACGTAGAAAAAGCATTAGTATAGGATTATAAAATGGCATTTTCAAATTCAGATAACAAAGGTATATTCAACGAAATTAATATCACTCCATTGACCGATATCTTTTTGGTATTGCTAATCATTATGATGGTAATAGCTCCCTCTTTTCAAACAATGGATACTGATATTAATATCCCTGAAATTAATTCTGGTGTTACTGTTGAACAAAAAAATGCCGAGATTGCAGTTACAAAACAAGGCAATTTCTATATTAACGGAAGACCAATTTCTTCTGATAATT
>JAZSQW010000055.1:0-7540 GCA_045538205.1 Candidatus Avigastranaerophilus sp.
GCAAATGGTTATTTTACTACTGATAAAAGTAAAATATTTGATAATGCAGAATTTATATTTCTTGTTAATGATACAAAAGAAGCTTATCTACAACTTTCAAATTTTTATAAAAATAAAATTAATCCATACACAATTGCAATCACTGGTAGTAGCGGAAAAACTACGGTAAAAGAAATGATGTACAGTGTTTTTAAAAATGCAGGGAATACTGTTAAATCAATACTAAACCACAATAACGAAATTGGTTTGTGCCAAACATTATCTAATTTAAAAAACGACACTCAATACTTGATTGCAGAAATGGGTATGAGGGGTTTAGGCGAAATAGAATTGCTTTCTAAATACGCAGAGCCGGATATTGCAGTAATTGTAAATTCTGGAAGCGCACATATTGGAAGATTAGGCTCTTTATTAAATATTGCAAAAGCAAAGTTCGAGGTTGCTAAATATTTAAAAAATGATGGTATTTTAATCGCTCATAATAATCCATTAATCAAGGAAGTTAACGACAACAAACATAAAACTATTTACTTTGGTCTTGAAAATAATGAGCTTCAAATAAAAGAAATGACAGAAAGCACTTGTTTATTCAACTATAAAGGATATGATTATTTCTTAAATGTGGCAGGCGAACACAATGTACAAAATGCATTAAGTGTAATCGAAGCAGGATTATTCGCTAAACTTTCTGAAGAAATAATTGCAAAAGGCTTAAAAGAATTTACCCCTATTGAAAAACGCTGGGAGATAGAAGAAGTTAAAGGTTTCAAAGTAATAAATGATAGTTATAATTCAAACCCAGAATCAGTAAAAGCCGCTTTAAATACCTTTTTATCTTACACTCAAGGAAACAAATCAGTAGTTTTAGGCGATATGGGTGAATTAGGATTAAACGAGGAAGAATATCATAAAAATATTGGCATATTTTTAGATAATTATCCTTGCGATTATGTTTTAACTTTTGGTGATTTAGCAAAATACATTACGCCAACAAAAAACAAATATATTCATTTTGAAGACAAAAAAGAATTATCAGATTTCATAATAAAAAATCTTCCTGCGAATTCAAGTATTCTATTAAAAGCATCAAGATTTATGAAATTTGAAGAAATTATTGAGGAGTTAAAAAACAATGGGGTTTAACGTATTAATAATAGTATCTATGTTAATAGCATTTGTATTAACACTTCTTTTAGGAGTTGTTTATATTGATTTTCTAAAAAAGAAAATGTACACACAGTATATTTTATCTGATGCACCAGAAAATCACGCTAAAAAAGCAGGCACACCAACAACAGGTGGCGTATTCATTGTTATTTCAATAATATTCGCTTCTTTAGTTGCACTAACAATGAACCAATCATTAACAACAGCTTCTGTTTTAATATTAATTACATTCCTATTCTTTATGTTAGCTGGTCTAACTGATGACTTAGGAAAAATTAAACATAAAGAAAATAAAGCAGGCTTAACTCCAAAGAAAAAATTATTTTTCCAAATTGCAATTGCCTTACTTCCTGCAATTTATATGACATTTGAAAACCAAACATATTTAAATATTGGACAATATAGTTTTGATTTACACTATTTTTATCCATTATTCGTTATTTTCTTTATGACAGGGGTTTCTAATGCAGTAAACTTAACAGACGGTTTAGACGGTTTAGCAAGTTCTAACGTTGCAGTTTCAATGTTAGCTTGCACTATTATTTGTGCAATATCAGGACAAATAGATTTAGCAATAATTGCTGCTGCCACATTAGGTAGTGTTTTTGCATTTTTATATTTCAACAGACACCCTGCAAAAGTTTTTATGGGCGATACAGGTTCTTTAGCATTGGGTGGTTTGTTAGCAGCATTAGCTGTTATGGGTAAATTCGAGCTATGGATTTTATTTATAGGGGTTATTTTCTTCTGTGAAACAATGTCTGTAATCTTGCAAGTTTTAAGCTTCAAATTAACAGGTAAAAGAATTTTTAAAATGAGCCCTATTCATCACCACTTTGAATTATGTGGCTGGAACGAAAACAAAATTGTTATTGTTTTTTCACTTGTAGGCTTTATCTTCTGCACTTTAGCAGTAGTTCTATTTAAAATTTTATGGTAGGTAAGTATGAAAAGAAAATGGATAGATAAAAAAGTATTAATTTTAGGACTTTCAAAAAGTGGTTCTGCAGCAGCGAAATACCTTTCTTCGCAAGGAGCTGACTGCTATATTACAGAATTCAAACCTCTACAAGATAAAGATAGAGAATTATTTGAAGAATTACAAAAAGAAGGTATAAAAATTGAAACAGGTGGACATTCAGATGAATTTATCAATGATTCATATATTGCAATTACAAGCCCAGGAATACCACCTAAAAGCGAAATTTTTGCAAAACTAAAAGAAAGAAACATCTCCGTAATTAGCGAAGTAGAATTAGCATATTTAGAAGCAAATGCACCATTTATAGCTATTACAGGAACAAACGGCAAAACCACAACAACAATGCTAACTTCACACATATTAAATAGTGAATACAAAGCTCCTGTATGTGGAAATATTGGCGTACCGCCAACTTCACTTTTATACGAAAGACCTGATTTTTTTGTTTGCGAAGTTAGTTCATTCCAACTACAAATGTCACCAACTTTTAGGCCACAAATAGCATCATTTTTAACTTTTACACCGGACCACTTAGATTGGCACGGTGGCTTGCAAAATTATTTCGATGCAAAAGCTTCTTTATTTAAAGATTACAAACAACCAATGTATGCTATCTTTTCTGGCGTTGATGATACCATTTATCGTTATTCAAAAACATATGATGGCGAAAAATTCATTTACGGTAAAGAATTAAGCAATAATTGTTGTTACATAAAAGATAATGCTATTTTCTTCAAAAGAAACAAAGAAGAAGAAATTGTAAAAATAGATGAAATTTCTTTAGTTGGCGAACATAATTATCAAAATATTATGTGTGCAATAATCATAGCTAAATTAATAGGAATTTCTAACGAAAATATCAGAGAAAGAATTATTTCCTTCAAATCTGTAGAACATAGAATTGAATACGTTGCAGATGTGAATGGTAAAAAATTCTATAATGATTCAAAAGCAACAAATCCAGAAGCATCTTTTGTTGCAGTAAAATCATTTGAAGGCAAAAGTCTTACTTTAATTTTAGGTGGAAGAGATAAAAATACAGATTTAACAGAATTTTGCAAAGATTACATAAACAAATATGTTTCAACTGTTATTTTAATCGGCGAAGCCACACAAAGATTTAAAGAAAATATTGAACAAAATGGCTTTAACAATATAATACTATCAAACTCACTTGAGGAAGCTATTGATACTTCGTTAACTTTAAATAACGAAATAGTTTTGCTTTCACCTGCATGTGCAAGCTATGATATGTTTAACAGCTATGAACACCGAGGAGAGGTATTCAAAAATTATGTCAAATCCAAATTATAATGCAATAAATTCACAAGAAGGAAAATTTTCACTATCAACGTATGATCATACGTTATTGTTTATTGTACTTTTCCTTATTATTATTGGATTTTTGGCAATATTTTCAGCTGCCATACCCAAAACTATTTCATATGGAGTAAACTCTACTTATTTTGTAGGAAAACAATTAGCAGGCTTTTTGATTGGATTTGCTCTTATGATGGCGTGCAGTCATATGCCTTACAAAAAATTAGATAAATATGCAATACCATTTGCTTGGCTTATCGTTGGTTTATTAGTGGCAGTACATTTATGGGGTGATACAACAAACGGAGCTACAAGATGGCTAAATATTGGACCTGTAAAATTCCAACCATCCGAAGCAGCAAAATTATCAGTTATTTTACTTTTATCAAGCGCCTTTTCAAGAAGTATAAATATTTTTAGTACAAAATTTTTAAAATATCTTGTGCCAATATTAATTATGTTAGGTCTTATATTTAAACAACCAAACTTAAGTATGATATTAATCTTACTTATTTGTGGTTTATTTATGTACTTCGCTGCAGGTGGAAGCTTAAAAGTAATTGGATTTTTCTGTGGTTTAGGACTTTTTCTACTCAATATTTTAATTCAATCATTCCAAAGGGAAAGAATTATGATTTGGCTAAATCCAAACTCTGATCCATATGGAGCAGGCTATAACATAATTCAAGCGATGATAGCATTCGTTGCTGGTGGATTTATAGGTGAAGGTTATGGCAACTCAAGACAAAAATTAGGCTGGTTACCAGAAGGACATACCGACTTTATTTTCGCCGTTTGGGGTGAAGAATTTGGTTTCATCGGTTGTCTTTTAGTAGTTGGTTTATTCCTTGCCTTTTTACAAAGAGGCTTGCTAATTTCAGCAAAATGCGAAGACATATTCGGCAAATTACTTTCAGCAGGCATAACTGTTGCTATTACAATTCAAGCACTTATAAATATTGCAGTATCAAGTTCTATGATTCCTGCAACAGGGGTACCTCTTCCATTTGTTAGCTATGGCGGTACTTCTTTAATCATAACAATGTTAATGATTGGTATTTTATTAAATGTTTCAAAAAAAAGAATTAGAAAGTTTCCAAATGTCCAATAAAAAAGTTTATTTTATTTCAGGTGGTGGCACTGGCGGGCATATATATCCTGCTTTTACTGTTGTTGAACAACTACTAAAAGAAGAAGATACCCAAAAAGTTTATTTTATAGGCAACCCTAAAAACCTTGAATACGATATTGCAAAAAACTATCCGCAAGTTGAATTTTTGCCAGTTGATGTTTCAGGAATGCCACGTAAAATCAACTTCGCATTAATAAAATGGTGTTTTCAATTATTTTTTGCATTTTTAAAAGCAAATTCATATTTAAATAAATATAAACCTAACGCAATTTTTACAACAGGTGGTTATGTTTCAGCCCCTATTGTTTTAGCTGCTAATTTTAATAGAAAACCATATATGATACACGATTGTGATTCTATTCCTGGCTTAGTTTCAAAAATGGCAGCACCGAATGCAAAATTTGTTTCTGTTGCATTTGAAAATTCTAAAAAAATTCTAAAATCTAAAAATATTGTTTTTAACGGAAACCCTATTAGAGAAGCCTTTTTCACAATAAATAAAACAGAAGCTAAACAAAAAATAAACATTCCTACAGATAAAAAAGTTATTTTTGCAATGGGTGGTTCACAAGGTGCAAAAACAATAAACACTGCAATGTTAAACATTTTAAAAACACTAACTGAAGAAAAAAATACATTTGTTATATTGCAAACAGGCAAAAAGAATTTTGACGAAGCTATTACTCAGATTAAAGAAATTTATCCTGAATATGAAACAAACAAAAACTTGCTAATTCAACCATATTTCGATGAAATGGTTTATCCATTAAAAGCATCTGATATTGTTGTTGCGAGAGCTGGCTCTGTTAGTTTATCAGAAATCTTACAATGTAATTTAGCATCTATTTTAGTTCCATATCCATACGCAGCACAAGATCATCAACGCAAAAATGCAAAAGAAATGTGCGAGAATGGCGTTTCTTTATATCTTGAAGATTCAGACTGTAATTCAGAAACACTTTTATCAAAAATCAACGAGCTTCTTGCTGACGGAAACAAATTAGCACAAATGCAAGCGAAAACAAAAGATTTACTAAAAAATAACCCAACAAATGAAATAGTTAAACAACTAAAAAGTATTATTTAATGGAAAACTTGTACACAAAAGCAATCGATTTATTATGTTCACAAGGCAAATTTTATATAAACTTAGGTTTAGATAGAATCGGCAAACTTTTAAATTTAATCGATAACCCTCAAGATAAAATTAAAACAATCCACATTGCAGGCACAAACGGAAAAGGCTCTGTTTGCGCAATGCTAAATAGTATTTTAATCAACTCAGGTTACAAGGTTGGTTTATACACAAGCCCACACTTGGTCAACTATACTGAACGCATTAAAATTAACGGAAACGAAATTTCACAAAACGATTTTGGCAAATACATTTTCAACATCTGTAAAATTGCTGACGATAATAAAATAGACTTAACTGAATTTGAAATATTAACTGCCTCTGCCTTTAAATATTTTGCCGATAACAATGTTGATATCGCAATTATTGAAACAGGTTTAGGCGGAAGATACGATGCAACGAACACAATAAACAAACCTATATTATCTGTTATTACTTCAATTTCCTTAGACCATACAGATAGATTAGGCACAACCTTCGAGCAAATCGCATTTGAAAAAGCAGGTATTATAAAAGAAAATTCAACAGTTGTTACTTCTATTTCAAACAACGGTTTTGAAACAATCAAACAAGTTGCAAACGATAAAAACTCTGATTTACTTACTGTTGAAACACCAATAGAAATAAATTTTGTTAACGGCAGGAACATAATAGATTATAACAATGAACAAATTGAATTTTCACTTTTAGGTTTATACCAAAAAGAAAACGTTTCTCTAATTTTAAAAGCCATTGAATACGTTCAAACTCAAGGTTTTAATATACCACTAAACGCAATCAAAAATGGCTTAAAAACTGTTAAATGGAGTGCAAGATTAGAATATATTAAAGAAAAAAATTTATTAATTGATGGGGCGCACAACCCTGATGCAGCAAATGAATTGAGCAAGAGTTTAGACTACTATTTTAAAGGCAAAAAACGAATTTTTATCTATTCAACAATCAACACAAAAGATTATTCACAAATAACCAAAATTCTATTTAAACCTGAAGATGAAATTTATTACTTAGATTTTAACTACTACAATGCCGTTAAATTCGAAGAATTTTCTCAAGTTTGCCCACAAGCTAAACATATAAATAAAACCCAATTAAACAAAGTTTTATCTAAAGACGGCTTAAAAATTCTAACAGGAAGCCTATATATGATTGGCGAAATGTACGAGATTGCCTTAACATAAGTCCGTCTAAAATTTCGCTGTCTTGAAATTTATCACTCGCAAAAAAAGACCGAAAGAAAAATTCGGTCAAACAGTTTACGAGTGAGAGTGGAATATGTATTGTGATTTTATTATCAATTTTCAAACGTATGAGTATATTCACCGAATGGTTATCATTTAGTATTAAATTTAAATTTTTATCTCAATAAAAATATTATTAAATATTGTTACAAAATTGGCTGTAGCTGTCATGTTTTCAATAAAAAAATACTTTATATAAATACAGAGGATGAATCTTTCAGAGATTTCAAAAAGATAACACATATAAAGAGATAATTTAGATTTATTTTTTATTCATACTTACCTTACTTACTAACACACTTTTTAACACGATGGATAGTAAAACAGATTCTTTTACATTCCGAATTGTTTGGGACTTTCGTCCCTTTTTTTTTGCGAATTTTGCGTAGAGTGAGGGTGAAACCCGAAACTCAAAAAGGCGCAAATCTGACGGAACGACAGGATTGCAACTGCAATCCGAAAGTGGAGTGCAAAGATTTAGCCGAAAGCAAAATTCAAGAAGCGAAATTTTTAAAACCGCGGCGAATTAGGGTTTAATTTCGCTTGCTTTTGGTCTAAATAGT
>JAZSQW010000032.1:0-9046 GCA_045538205.1 Candidatus Avigastranaerophilus sp.
GTGATGTGTAATACAAATAATCACCACAAATATAAAGCCCAGAATAAGCATATCCTCCAACTTGAGGAACAAGTAATTCTGCACCTTTTGGAGTACCATCTTCATTATATTCAATTAAACCTGTTTCCATATCAACTTTATATTCAAAAATTTTACCAAAATCGTGTAATATACAAGCTGCATAAACTAAATCAGGATTAATTTTATCATTACATTTTGTAAGTACAACTTGTGCAAATTCTAAACATTCATAGGTATGCTCAAGCAAACCACCAATATAATTATGGTGCATTAATTTTGCCGCAGGAGTTACTTTAAATTCTGCCTCGTACTCAAATAATAAAGAAGAAACAAATTCAGATAATTTTTTATCTTCTATCTTATTAACATATTCAATAATTTTGCCAAAAATTTCATCACGTTTTTCTTCATCAAAACCTAATTTTGCTTCTTTTACCAAAGAAATTTCTGAAACTAAACAATTATTATATTTTTCGTTATAAGTACCATTTAAAATTCTAATTTGATTACCTGTTCTAAAAAGTTTAGAATCTAATCTATTTAATGTTTCTTCCCATAAAATACAATTAAGAGTTGTTTCATCATCAAGATTTTTAACTAATAACTTACCCATTTTAGAACCAGCTTTAGTATCACCAATAGCAAAAGTTACTATTTCATAAACTGAATTTATATTTAACATTTAATATCCCTACCTACTTATCTCTTATAAATATATTATACTGCTTTTGTGCCAATTTTAATAATTTTTTTCATAAAAAACTTTGTTAAAAATTTAGAAAAAGGTTGTTTTATTTTTAATTTTTCAAATTTGATAATTTTTTTATCAGCACAAACTATACATAAAGAATCTTTTGTCTTTTTAACAATTTCAGCAATTTCTCTATTAGATTGTTCATAAATAATTTCATAATTTTCGAACTCAAAAAACTGATTTTTATAAGGTATTACACACTTATACCAAGGATAAAAAGCACGAATTTTTTTATCTATTTCTATAGAAGTTTCCTTCTCAAACTCTAAAATAATATCTTTTAATTTAATATGCGAATAATATGTTGCTAACTTTTCTTCTTGGCTAATTGGTTTTTCCATACGAGCCAAAATAAAATCCAAAGAATTTGTAACCACTTTTTTAGCAGTATCACAACATTTTAATTTTAAAGAATACCCAGTATCTTCAGGTAATATATTAACCGAAGTTTGATATAAAATAGGCCCCGAATCATAACCAACGTCCATTAAATGAAAAGTAATACCAGTTATAATTTCGCCTTGTAAAATAGCCTGCAAATATGGATTAGGACCTCTAAATTTTGGCAACAAAGAAGGGTGAACATTAACGCACTTGCACAAATTAAGTGTTTCCGTTTCAAAACGTTCACTCCAAGAAGCAACAAGAATTATATCAGCTTTAAGTTTTTTTATTTGTTTGCGAAATTCTTCTGAATTAACACTTTTAGCTTTTATATCACACAAACCTAAACTTCTTACAAAATTAAAATCATTTGATGGTTTAAATGCATCATGAAAAAATCTTTTAATTGGATTATATAAAACCTGTTCATGCCTGAAGACACCAACTACCTCGTGTTTTGTATTCAAAACACCAGATATTAATGATTGAAACATTTCTCCATAGCCAACAATTACGATTTTCATACCTTTAATGATATTTTATATGCAGAAAAAATTCAATAAAATAATGTAAAATAAGTATTCATTTTCGTAATAAAAAGAAAGATTTTCTTTTCATAGAATAGCATTTTATATTAAAATACGATTATAGGAGAAGGGTTAACTTGGACGGCAATTTTAACGATATAGAAACAGCTCGCAAATCAGCAATTATTCAAGAAAGAATGGGCCTTGTATCAAGCCATATGTATAAACAATTTCTTGAATATCAACAAGCTAACGCAAATACAAATGCTCTATTCGAAAAAATGGTTGAGAATATGGCATTAACTGTTGAATATTTAAAACAATCTTTCTCAACAAAAGGTATTCCAAGCCAAAATATTTCTTATGAATATGATAAACAACACCACGTTGCCGTTTTAAATATTTTATGGCACTCAATAACTATTTTTTGTAATTTAAAAGATATTCCCAAAGCGCTTCATAGAGAAAAAGATTTACCATTATTTACAGGCAGAATTTATGCCATAAAAGGAACAATTCCTGAATTAAATAATGGCTATACAGAAGAAGCAGAACAAAAATTATTAGATTTAGAAGTAGCTTCTTTGTACATACCTGCGGATAAAAACAGTAAAGCAATTATCAAAATAAGACACTTGGGAAATCAAGAATTTTATATCAATCAAATGGAAGCACCAAGAGAATTTCTACTAAAAGTTGTTGAAACAATTTGTGGTGGCGGAAACTATCATAAAGAAGGCTCAAGAGTAACAATTAGCCTATAATTTTTCAAATACTAAACGCAATATTCCGTTGTTTTCTTTCAAAATTTCTTGTGCTTTTTCAAATGACATATCATATTTAATTTGTAAAATGGCTTCTTTTAAATTATATCCATTTGCATTTAATACATTTAAAGCAACTTCTTTTTCTGCACCTGTAATTTCACTAACAATTCTTGCTGCTCTATCTTTTAATTTAATATTTGTAGGTTTTACATCAATCATCAAATTTTTATAAACCTTACCAATCTTTACCATAGAGGCTGTTGTTAGCATATTCAAAACCATTTTTTGTGCTGTTCCTGCCTTCATTCGTGTAGAACCCGTTATTGCTTCTGCACCCGTTTCTATACAAATTACAACATCAGCAAATTCACTCATTTTAGCTTTTGGATTACAAGTTATAGCAATTGTTTTACATTGTTTTTCTTTCGCTAATTTTAAAACTTCTATTACATAATTTGCATTTCCACTTGCTGAAATCGAAACAACTGTATCATTTTTATTTATATTTAATCTATTAAAATCTTCTTGTGCAAGTTCAATACTATCTTCTGCACCTTCAATAGCAAATCTTAAAGCCTTATCTCCACCTGCAATAATACCTTGAACCATTTCATTATCAGTATTAAAAGTTGGTGGACATTCAGAAGCATCTAAAACTCCAAGTCTACCACTTGTACCTGCACCAAAATAAAATAATCTTCCATCTTTTATAAAATTATCACTTATTATATCAACTGCTTTTGATATATCTTCTATTTTTTCACTGATTTTTTGCGCAACTTTTAAATCTTCGTTGTTTATCATTTTTACAATATCAAAACTGCTTGAAACATCAATATTTACAGTATCTTTATTGATTTTTTCTGTTGCTACCAAATTTTCCATTTTAAACCTCTAAAACACCTGTTGAAATAGTTTTTAAATTTTCAAAAATATCATACTCTTTTTCATCAAAATTTGCATTTAATGATGACTCTAAAACAAAAAATGATGGTCCACTTCCTGATAATAAGCTATTTTTTACTTTTGTTTTAAGCTCTCTTAATTGCTCATAATCAGGAAATAATGCTTTTTCTAAACTATTATAAATTAATGATTTATCAAATTTGTTTTCCATTAATAATCGAGCTAATTTTGTTGTATTATCAGGGTTTGTTTTATCTTGTAAAGAAGCAAACTTTGTATAAGCTTCTTTAGCACTTATACCTAATTTTTTAGGTTTTATAATTGAAATATCTGTCTCGACAAATGGTAATTCTTGTGTAATTTCACCTCTTGAAGTACATAATCTACAACCACCATTTAAACAAAAATTTAAATCTGAACCCATAGACGCACAAAGCTCTTCTATTTCATCAACAGATAAAATATTATCAAAGAGTTTATTCATAGCAAAAAATGCACCTGCAGCATTCGTACTACCACCAGCTAAACCTGCACAAACAGGAATATTCTTTTCTATATAAACTTCAACTTTTACATTTTCAATATTAGCTTTTTGCAAAAATTTTACTATTGCTTTATAAACCAAATTTCTTTCATCGTAAGGAATTTCTTCTGAATTTCCTGTTAAAACAATTTGCATTTTATCGCTTTTTTGAACAACAAAGGTTAAATAATCATAAAGATTAACTGTTTGCATAATAGATTGAATATTATGAAATCCATCTTCACGTTTATTTAAAACTTCCAAAGTAAGATTAATCTTAGCCGGTGTTTTAACCTTTATTTTCATAATAAGTTTTCTTTCAACTTTTCGCTTAAATCACCCATTTGAGAGATAGATAAAGCTTCGCCTCTTAAATTTTCATCAATACTTAAATCTGACAAAGTCTTTTCAACAGCATTTTTACTAAAGCCAACATTGATTAATGAGTTTTTAATATTTTTTCTTCTTGTTGCAAAACAACCTTTTATTACTTTTTTAAAGAAATCATAATTAGATAATTTCAATAATGGCTCATTTTTAACAGTTAATTTAACAATAGCAGAATCAACTTTTGGCGCAGGAAAGAATGAACGAGATGGAACTTTTCTAACATATTCAACATCTGCCCAAAATTGTGCAAGAATTGACAATAATCCAAATTCTTTTGATGGTGATTTTTCATTAGCTGATAATCTTTTTGCAACTTCATATTGCACCATTAAAACAACTTGAGAAATACTATTTCTATTTTTATTATCTAAATCATTAACCTCACCTAACAAATGTGCCAATATTGGAGAAGTAATATAATAAGGAATATTTGCTACAACTTTTATGTTTTCTCCAAATTGGGATAAGTCTGTTTTTAAAATATCGTTATGAATAATTTCAAGATTATCTGCATCAATTTTAGAAACTTCACGAACCATATCTTCATCAAGCTCAACAGCATAAACCTTTTTAGCTAATTTAACTAAATGCTCAGTAACAAAGCCTAAACCAGGACCAATTTCAACAACAATATCATCTTTTGTGATGTCAGAAGTATCTAAAATTGTTTCAATACATTTTTCATCAACAAGAAAATTTTGTCCTAATCTTTTTTTAGCTCTAAATTTTTTTGCTCTATCAAAATAGCTCATAATTATTCTTCTTCGATATAAGAAACTATTTTATTAATGTTAGCATCAAAACTATTAACTTTTTCAGTAAGCTTAGCAATTTCATCTGCTTGGCTTTTTTGATTTGCAATAGCTTCATTTGTAGCTGCAGCTTGAGTTGCAATATAATTCAAAATATCTTTTATTTCATAATTAGTTTGTTCTTCTGCCATAGCATTAATTAATTTATCAAATTTAGAAGTTAAATCTTCAATTTTTTCTTCAAGTGAGTTAATTTGTTTTGCTTGTTGATTAACTTTTTCTTGAAGCATTTCTTCTAATTCAGTAAATTTACCATTATGTTCAGTAGAAACATTTTCAATTCTTTCATTTATAGAATCAATATCAGGAGTAACTGCAGTATTTAATTGAACCATAATACCTGTTAAAAGACTCTTAATTTCAGAAATTTCATCACTTGAAGTACCATTAACACCATTAGCCATTAAAGAGTTAATATTAGCATTCATTGTATTTAATAAAGTGCCTGTTGCATCAATCCATTCTGCAACATAACCAAACGCATCATTTAAATTTTGGCAAGCAGTCAAACTGTTTTGCATTAATTTAAACATTTCAGTTAATTTTTCATCAAGTTTTGCATCAAGACCAAAACCTTGTCTTTGAACGTTAAATTCAAGAATAGCTGATTTAAATGAATCAAGATGTGTTTTAAACTCTTTATTTGCATCATCAGCAGTTAAAATAAGCTTATTTGTTCTAACACTAATACTTGAAATATCATCATTTAATTCATTAAATCTTGCTTGTAAAGCATTTATACTTTCAGTAGTTGAAGATGTTTTATCATCAACAAATTTATGCAATTTTAAAAAGTCTGATTCAATATCTAATAAAGTATAAATGTAAGAATCTGTATCGTCTTTTGTTGAATGGATAATAGAGCCTAATTCTTGTTGTAATTTTTCAATTTTGCCATTAACTTCATCAACTTTTAAATCAATTCTATTATTGCTTTGAGTTAAATTATCAATTTTATTAGCCCATTCATTTAATAAAGCAATATTTTCATGAATTGAATCAATTTTAGAAGTTAGCATATTAGCTTCAAAAGAATTATTGATGTTTGAAACTTGATCAGCCATAACATCAACTTTTTGAGCCCACATATTTAATGCTGTGATGTTTTCATAAACAATATCCATTTTATTTGCAACATCATCAAAATCGACTTCTTCACTAAATGTGCAATCTAATTTATCTTTTATAGAAACAATAATTTTATTGATATTTTTTGCATCTTCTAAATATTGGCCTAAAGCAAAAATTTTATCTTTTGTATCAATTAAAGTAGAATCAATGTTTTCAATTTTTTTAGACCAATTATTTAATATGCTAATATTTTCATATACAACATCTACTTTGCTTGCAACATCATCAAAGTCAATTGTTTGACCTAATCTTGCATATACATTATCAATAGATTTATTAACATCGCCAACTTTGTCAATCCAAGCACGAACAAAAGCTAAACTATCATAAATTTCTGTAAGTTTATATATTTGATTTTGAATTTCTTTATATTTAAAATCATCAGTATAAGCGCTAAATTTATCAGAAACTTCTTTAACTAATGCATATGTTTGCTTAATATTTTTTTCTTGAACACTGTTTAAATCAGCAACAATAGAACCTACTTCTTGAAGAGTTGGTGTTTGTTGAATTTTTGCTGATAATTTTTCTAAATAAGCAGTCAAAGCTGTATGAATAGCAGTAATTTGAGTATCTAAATTAACAATCTTTTCAGAATAATCAACATAAGATGTTTCTCTAAGAGATTTTATTTCTGCAAAGATATTGTCATTACTTTTAACAGCTAAATCTAATTGTTGTTTTTGATATTCTTCAAATTCAGCACTTGTAAGTGCAAGATTTTGAACATTTTGTAAGTTTTCTATGTGTTGGCTAACACTTTGGAATGTTTCTTTAACATCTTTAATATCGTTATATAAGTCTTTTAAAAGAGTTTCATTACAGCTATCAACTTGAAAAGCAATATTTTCAAGCTTTTCTTTAATTTCATCAAAATTAACAGGTAACTGCGTATTAGATAATGTATTTTCAATGGTTTCTACCATATTTTTAATATCTAAAATATCGATTTCTTTAATAGAATCAATATCATTTAATTTTCTACTAATATCTTCCAAAACTTGTTCGTAATTTTTATCAGCTGACATCTCAAACTCTCTACTTTATAACTTTACTAACTATTATTTTATCAAACAAAAAACAATACTGCATAATTTGATAATTTTATATTTTTCAATAAAACCACAAACAGGCCAAAAAGCCTATAATACAAGGCTTTTTAAAAAATCAAATATTACAAATGTTAAGTTATCTATTAATAAACTCTTTTATCTTTGTTAAATCTTGTCTTGTTAAGCCTCTTGGTGAGTCATCTTCCTCAGAATGTTTTCTTAATAAAAATGATGGGTGAAGTATAACAGTTGCATCAATATTATCAAAAAGTTTGAACCATTTTCCTCTAATTTCAGAGATTTTAATTTTCTTTCCTAAAAAAGATTTTGCAGAGGTTGCTCCACATAAAACAATAACTTTAGGTTGAACGATTTTAATCTGTTCTAAAAGATATTTTTCACACAATTGTTTTTCTTCATCAGTAGGAACACGATTTTCAGGTGGTCTGCATTTTACCGTATTACAAATATAAAAATCATTTTCTCTTGATAAACCAACTTGCTCAATCAAAGATGTTAAATATTTACCAGCACGCCCAACAAAAGGTAAACCAGTAGCATCTTCATCAGCACCAGGAGCTTCGCCTATAAGCAATATTTTTGCATTAACTGAACCATCAGAAAAAACTATATTTTTTCTTGTTTTACCAAGCTCACATTTATAACAATTTTCGCATTCATTTTTAATTTTATTTAATTCAATTTCTTTATTCATAAGCCCTCGCTTATTCAATTTTACCCTATTTAAATTGACAATACAAATTTGAAAAAATATTTATAAAACAAAAGTATAACTATAAATATAGTCGCAAAGTCCAATGTGGATAAAGGCAAAATCTTTTATTATAAAAATGTAAATCCTCAACTCTTCTGATTGCTTATTCTTAGTGCTCAATCCCTTCTTTTAACAAGAAGGGTTTTCTTTTTATAAGCATAAAAAAAGAGCCTCTTGCGAAGCTCTTTAATTTTTATTTTAAATTTTATTGAACATACATTAATACTTGACCCATTTCAACACTATCGCCATTATTAACGCATATTTCAATTATTCTTCCAGAAGTATCAGCCTCTATCTCATTCATTAATTTCATTGCTTCAACAATACAAATAACTTGCCCTGTAGCAACCATATCGCCAACTTCAACAAAAGGTTTTTCACCTGGAGCAGGAGCATTGTAGAAAGTACCAACCATTGGTGATAAAATTGGTGTTCCTTTTGCTTCTACTTTTTCTTCTTCTTTTGAAATTATTTGAGATGTTACTGTTGAAGGAATAACCGCAGATTGAACCATTGCAGGAGCAACAGCTGTTTTTGGTTTTTCTCTTTTTAAGCTGATTCTAACATCATTTTCTTTAACAGAAATCTCTGATAAGTCTTCTTCATACAAAATGTTTGCCAAAGACTCAACATATTTCATGTCTATTTTCATTATAAAAACCTTATACTCTGTCTAAATATTCGTTAGTTCTTGTGTCGATTCTGATAACTGTACCATTTGTAACGAAGAATGGAACGTTAACAACAGCACCTGTTTCAAGAGTTGCAGGTTTTGTACCGCCTTGAGCTGTGTTACCCTTTTCTGCTGGTGGAGTGTCAACAACTTCAAGTTCAACAAAGTTAGGAATATCAATACCAATAATGTTTGTACCGTGTAATAAAATTGTTACGTTCATATTTTCTTTTAAATATTTCACGCCATCACCAATTTTATCAGCTGTTACAGAAAGTTGTTCGTATGATTCTAAGTCCATCATAACAAAATCATTACCTTCTTTATA
>JAZSQW010000189.1:0-14425 GCA_045538205.1 Candidatus Avigastranaerophilus sp.
ATCTCTATCCATTGCATAGTATCTACCAGTAACAGATGCGATAGGTGGCAAGCCTGCTTCTTGCAATTTATTTTCAACTGCTGTTAAGTATTCAACTGCGCTTTGAGGAGGTGTATCACGACCATCTAAAAATGCGTGTAAATAAACATCTTTCAAACCTTCTCTTTTAGCGAATTCAATTAAAGCTAAAATATGGTCTAAAGAAGAGTGAACACCACCAACTGATACAAGACCAAACATATGAAGTGCTGAATTATTTTCTTTAACGTGTTTTACTGCGTTTAAGAATTTTTCGTTTGTGAAGAAATCACCATCTTTAATAGATTTGTTGATTCTTGTTAAATCTTGATAAACAACTCTGCCAGCACCTAAATTCAAGTGACCAACTTCAGAGTTACCCATTTGACCATCAGGTAAACCTACGTGTTCACCATCAGCGAATATTTGAATATTTTTTTCTTCTTTATAGAAGTTATCCATATTAGGTGTATTTGCTGTTAATGTAGCATCTTTAGGGCAATCTTTGTTAATTCCCCAACCGTCCATAATACAAAGTAAAACTCTTTTGTTCATAATTTCTCCCTTATATTTCTTATAACAATATTATCCGATATAAATAAAAAACTTAAAGGGTTTGGCAAAAAATATTTTCAGAAGTTTTAAAAATATCAAAGGATATAAAATGCAAGTAAAAGCTATTAATTTTAATAATAATGTTATAAACTTCAGGTCAAAAAAGCCTATTTCTTTGGCTGAAAAATATAATATTAATGTTGAAAATTTGCCTGTTATTAAATCTGATAATATTAAAATTAATGATGAAGAAAAAGCTCTTTTAGTAGAAAAATTAATAGAAGCCCATGAACTTGCAAAGAAAAATTTTAATTACGGAAATATAGCAAAAGGTGCATATTCAACAAATATAGGGTTAAAAAATGGCATTTGGCACGTTGCCACAAACTTCAATAATACAAGGAATAATATTTCGGCTATTTGTGGTGAAAGAAGTGCAATTTTAGGCGCATATAATGATTTATTAAAAACAAAAGATATTGAAAATCCAAACAATAACCCTCTTGATTTTGACGTTAAATATGTTGCAATGAGCAGTTACAAACCAATCGGCACAGATAAAAATGCTTCTTCTCCTTGCGCGGAATGTTTAAGCTGGTTTAATACAAACAGATATTTTTCAGATGATACTTTAGTAGCATCTTTTGATATGCAAGATAACCAATTAGCACTAAAATTAACTCATTTAGTAGATTATTTACCATTGCGCAACGAAACTAATACAGTTAGTGTTCAAGATGTAACAACTTTGCCTATAAAATTAAGCAAAAAGGCAAAACAATCAATTGAAGAAAAAGGGCTAAAGAAACAAGAAATTATTGATTTAATATCAACAACGCAAGATAAATACAATAAAAACGAACAAACAAATATTTCAGGACAAAATATCGCAACTGGTATTATTTCTAACAAACAAACTTTTGTTGGCACAAAAACAGATTTTACAAAAAGATGGTATATTGATCCTTTGGAAATTGCGACTTCAAAGGCTATTGAAACTTTTGGCGATAATACAAAAATTGAGGCAATCTGTTATTTAGGCGAAAGCACATTTACTGATAAATATGGTCAAAACCACAATGATGGAGTTGTTAATATAAAAGTTCTTGGTGAATTATTAGAACGTTTTGCAGATAAAAGCACCTTAATTATTACCTCAACAAAAGATAACATTGAAATAAGAACTATTGATGATTACATGCCAGATAATTTCCGATACCACCCTATATATAAATAAGAATTTATCTTTTAATTGCCCACTGAGCAGGATTTTTGAGCATATTTAAGAAATCTTCCATTCTCACATCATAATAACGGAAATACATACCACCTGTTTTTTCATTCGGAACACTATGAGCAGTAAACCACTTACTTGTTGTTCTAATATATGTTTCAAAACGTTCATCATCACAAGACAAACCAATTTTTTGTGCACCAATATATAATTTTTCTTGAATAGTTTTTACATTTTTCAAAATTGTTTTTTGATTTACATCATCTAATTTATCAAAATATTCAGGAAAAATTGTAAAATCTGTTGCGATAGCGACTAAATCCATATATGAATTTCTATATTGTTCACGTTCATTAGGCTTTACCTTAAAATAATCAATAATATGAATTTGATTATGTTCTTTATCTACAATCAAATTATTTGGATTAATAGAATCAATTTTATATCCATTATCTTCAAGAATTTTCACATCTTTCGCTACTTTATCAAAAGCAGCTTGTGGCATTTGAGCCAAATCAGCTAATTGATTATAAAACAATTTTGCTTGTTCTTGTGTTATAGCACGTGGAGAATTTTTTTCAGTGTCCCAAATAGTTTTATTCCAATTAGAAATAGAATGTTCTGTACCTTCAATTTTTTTCAATATCAAAAGTCGTGGATTATTTTTATCCTGCCAGACTGGTTGTCCCAAATTAACATCAGATGGGAATTCATTTATATCAATCTCATTAGGATCATCTTTATTTAAAACTTTCAAAACAAAATCATCTAATTGAGGAATTTTATAAACGATTGAATTAGCACCTTGTCCTAAAATATTTTCAGAAGTTTGAGCACGCTCTATTAAATCATATATGCTAACACCTTTTTGCATTTTTTCTAAAATTTCAACAGGCAAACCATCATTTTTATAACTAACTAAATCTCTACCAAAATGAACAGGCAAAGAAGAAAAAGAAATTTTTTCTTCTTTTTTCATTGTTTTATTTTGAATTTTTGATAATGAATAATTATATCGATTTGAAATTGAACTAATTTTCATATCAAAACTCCTTTCAAAAATATAAAACTTATGAAAAAAGTAAATTGTCTTTTTAAAAACATAAGTAACAATTTCGTAATCTTTTAAACATTTGTGATTATAAATAATTCAAAATGGGCACTTTAATATTGTAGAAGGAAGTGGAGTGTTTTACGATGCCGACATTTTTAGGGTTATGTGCAAGTTTGCCAATGCAACAACAAAGACAACAGCAACAACAAAGAAATGCGATGATTCAACAACGTCATAATGAAATTTATGCGCACGAATTGAAACATAAAAATGCTGCAGGTTCTTTTGGCGGTTCTATAGTAATTGAAAAAGATGCAAATGGCATACCTGTTGGTGGTCACGTTGACATTTTTATGCCAAGTCTTGATAAAAAAGATCCTGATAAAACAATCAAACACGCAGATACCGTAATAAAATCAGCAATGGCTCCACACGATCCATCTGACCAAGATTATAAAGTAGCAGCTCAAGCAAGATCTGTTAAAGCAGAAGCAGAAAGCTATAAAAACAATCAATCAGGACAAAAGCTTAATATTATGGCTTAAACATTTAAATTTAACTGAATATCAGATGGAAGATTTTTAGCACCTTCTTCTGCTTCTTTAAGTTTAATAGCATCTAACAACGACTTCTTAGAACTTTGTTCTTCATCAAAATCAATGGTCTGTAATAATTCTACAAAAGATTTTTTAGGTATATGTTCACTTTCCCTGTTCTCTTCACCTTTAAATGTTTTGTATAAATTTGAGTATGCGTTAATTCTATTTATGTGCATTAGTACCTACATTCCCAACCGTTAAGTACAAACTCCCCTAAACGTTCTTCGAATACTGTGCCTTTAGAACAAAGGTATGAATCTAAGACCTTAATTCTTTCTTCTGATTTTTCTTTTGAGTCTGTTGTATCAATAATTTTAACCAATTCTTGTTGAAGATCTTTATTTTCAATAAATGCTTTATTTGAAAATACCTTGCTTAGCACATCTGCTTTTTCTTGAGTATCTGCCTTATGAACTAAAGAAAAAATATTTGATTGTATAACTTTATCTTCATAAGGTTTTGATTGCGCAGATAAAAAATCACCAACAACTTGAGCTTTTTGTTTAGAATCTACGTGTGTTAATAGATTATTAAAAGAAAGTTTTACAAATTTTTCATTTATTGCTTCAGGATTTTCAAATAATTTACCAACAACTTCTGCCTGTTCAGGTGTTCTACAGTTTTTTAATGTTGTACCTATGTTACTTTGTGTATTAGGATTTGTGTACAAATCAGCATTATCTAAAAAAGTATTAGCAAGTGGGAAGGTAATATCTGTACAACCATAAGATAAAACTTTTTCCATTGTTTCTTGCAAGCCTTTATTATCATACATTTCTGGGGTTGAAAGGAATTTTAATGCTAAACTTTGTGTTCTTTCATCTTGAACATAATTCACTATATTTAAAAATTTATATCTTAAATCATCATTTTCATACAAATCAGGTTCAGATAAATATTTTTCACTAACATCTACTTGTTCAGGACAAACTATATAATGAAGTAAAAAAGGCATTATTTCCTGCACATTTTTATTTTCAGCAAGTTTTGGTGAAGATGCAAATTTATCAGTTACTTGAATAGTTTCAGGGGAAGTCATTGAAACAATAATATCACTTTTTTTACGCATTTTATAAAAAGGAATTTTATTTAATTTATCAATAATAGTTTGTTTATCAGAGCCTTCAGAATTTTCACCTTTAAAAGATGGTTTTGTTATACTAACAATATCATTATTTTCTTTATACAATGCAGGAATAAATTCGCCTGTATTTTGATTATTTTTATTTTTAAAATTTGAAAATTGGTTAACCTTGCTTACTCTCATGTGCTCTCTCCTTTTTTACATTAAAACGCAAACATAAAATTTTTTGCCATTTTTCAATAGTTGCCAATTTTTTGATTTTTAGTATAATAGAAATTGTAGATATCAGTTAATTATAAGGTATTACTGCTCAATATATAATTCCAAGAGCAAAATCAATTTATGGAATATATGTTTTTTTGCAGAAAATTATTGAAAATTTATGACTGTTTGCGAATTTAATTACAAGTATTTAAAAGATAATTCTACACCAGGAAGCTGGCGTAGAGGATACGAATACCATCAAAAAGACCAAGTTGCTTCTATGGAAGTAACCAAAACAGGCGTTAATGCTAAAGTTAAAGGGAATTTTAAATCTTTTTATGATGTTGAATTAAAATTTAAAAAGGGTGAAGTTGAACCAACTTGTTCTTGTCCGTTAAAAGAAAAATGGTGCAAACACGCAATAGCAGTTGCGATGAAAGCAATCGATGAACACGCATATGAAGAATTTGCACAAAGAAGATTTAAAGTTAAACCTGATTATTCTGATATCGAAACAGAAATGAATCCAAACCCACAAGGAAACTATATCTTCCACTTCAACCCAAAACGCAGACAAAATTTCTTTTCTATCTTAGTTATGGATAGAACCACAAACAAAGTTATTCGTGATATCGAAGCGCTTTTAAAAGCATTAATTGCAGCTCAAAAAGCAGATGAAAATTTCGAATTGAATAATTCTCAAAAAGTAGAATTAGCAATTTTTCAACAATTATTAAAAAATTCTCGTTTAGATAAAAAAGCAGGTTGGTATGATATTCCTATCGCAAAATTTGATGGATTCTTCCAACTATTAGCAATGGCAGATGATGTTATTGATGGCAAATCTAAACACAAATTAGTTTTCTGTGATGATGAATGGAAATTATCACTATCAGTTAACTTCTCAATGGTGGGCAATGTACTTTTATCTTTATATTGGCAACGTCCTGATAGAAACGATATTATTCCTTTTGAAGAAGTTAGATATTTCTCTCGTCAATTAAAATGGGGAAGATATAAAAATAAAATGTTTCCTATTAATGTTGCATTAAGCTCATTACCTCAAAACTTAATTAAAGCAACATTTACTGATGTTAAAGATGCGGAAGGAGCTAAATTCTTATATGAAGAACTACCACAAATAAGAAAATTAATTCCTTGCGAAGTTTCTGAAATTATTGATAAATTAACTTTGGAACAAAAACCACCTTTGAATGTTGTAACAATGGGGTTAGATTATGATGGTGCTTTAAAAGCCGAGCTTGAATTTGATTATGATGGAACAAAAGTTGCATATTCAAAATCAGCTTCAAAAAGCCCTTATGTAACAATTAAAAAACCTAAAGAAGATTTATTATATTGGGTTAGAAGAAATATTGCTCACGAAGAACGTGCTTATCAAATGCTTTTAGCTTGTAAATTTGCACCAATGCAAACAAACAACTTAGCTATTGAAAAAGAAAACGCAATCGACTTTTACAACTATTACCTAAAACAAGCAGGTGAAGGCTGGAAGTTTGAAGAAAAAGATGATATGTCTTTCTTTAAATTATCACCAAAACCACTTGAATTAACTGCAGATATTGATTTCTGCATAGATTCAACTGATAGTTTTGAAGTTCAGTTATATGGTAAAGTTGGCGATGAAGAAATTTCTTTTGAAGAAATTTACGACTTAATTATCGAAGGTGATAAGTATTTAAGAGTCAAAAACTATGGCTTTGTTGAAGTTATAGGGCAAGATATATTCTCACTTCTAAAATCATTCAACACATTTGATGTTTATAAAAATGATGACAACAGATACATTGTAAAAACATATCGTGCAGGTTTGTTATCAGAAATGCAAAACTTAGGCTTTAAACTAAAAATGAGCCGTAGATTCTCTGCTTTCTGGAAACAAATTTCCACCTTCTCTACAATGGATAACGTTCCAATGCCAAAAGAGCTTAATGCTGAATTAAGAGAATACCAAGCAAAAGGTTATAGTTGGTTATGGTTCTTATACAAATATGGTTTAAATGGTATTTTAGCAGATGATATGGGTTTAGGTAAAACTCTTCAGGCATTAACCCTATTGCAAAAAGCTAAAGAAAAAGATAAAAAAATGCCAAGTTTGGTAATTTGCCCAACTTCTGTTGTTTTCAACTGGGAGTCAGAAGTTCAAAAATTCATTCCTTCATTAAAATGCTTGAAATTATCAGGTGTTGAAAGAAAAGAATTATTTAAAGAAATTCCAAAACACGATATTATCATTACAAGTTATGCTTTGATTAGACGTGATATTGAAAAACTTAAAAAGTTTGAATTTAGATACATCATTTTAGATGAATCTCAAAATATTAAAAACCCTGAATCACAAACAGCTAAAAGTGTAAAAATGCTTAATTCGCAACACAAATTAGCACTATCAGGTACACCAATTGAAAATAAATTAGAAGAGCTTTGGTCAGTATTTGATTTCTTAATGCCTGGCTTCTTATTGAATTTAAACGAATTTAATTATAGATACGTAAATCCTATTGTTGAAAGAAGTGATAAGGTAGTTGAAAAACGATTAAAATCACAAATTTATCCATTCATTTTACGCCGTATGAAACGTGACGTTGCTAAGGATTTACCAGATAAAGTAGAAAATATCGCATACTGCGAATTAACACCAGAACAAAAAGATTTCTACTTAGAAGTATTAGATTCTACAAAAGAAGAATTGTTCAAATCTATTGCCGAAAACGGCTTAGAAAAGAGCAGAATGAGTATCTTCTCAGCATTATTGAGATTACGCCAAATCTGCTGTCACCCTCGTTTATATGACAAGGAAAATAAAAAAGGCATAGATACTTCAGGCAAATTTGAACAATTAAAAGTAATGCTTGAACAAATCATATCAGAAGGTCATAGAATTTTATTATTCTCACAATTCGTTGATATGCTTGATTTAGTAAAAGAATGGCTTGTTAAAGAAGGTATTAAACATGAGTATTTAACAGGTTCAACAAAAAATCGTCAAGAAGTTGTTGAAAGATTTAATACAGATGATTCTATACCAATATTCTTGGTAAGTTTAAAAGCTGGAGGTACAGGTTTGAACTTAACAGGTGCAGATTATGTTATCCACTACGACCCTTGGTGGAACCCTGCTGTTGAAGACCAAGCAACAGACCGTGCTTACCGTATAGGACAAACAAAGAAAGTATTTGTTTACCGCTTAATCACTAAGAATACTGTTGAAGAAAAGATTCAAAAATTAAAACAAGATAAACGCAACCTTGTAGACTCTGTAATTTCTGTTGATAGAAATATCGGCAAAACACTTACTTACGCAGATTTACAAGATATCTTCTCTATTGATTAATAAACAAAAAATCAAAGAGTATTTATAGTCTTTTACTTGTCATTATTCAGACAATTTGCTAAAATTTAATTAATCAAGGAGGATAAAACATTGAAATTTAATTTTAAATTTATTTTAACTACATTGTTAATTATGTTCGCAGCAAACTTAACTGTAAATGCTGGAACAATTGGATATGCTGATTTTGGTAAAGTTGTTAGCGAATACTCTTTTGCACGCAACGCATACAAAGATATTGATAACAAAATGAGCGAGCTTCAACAATATGTTTTCGATAAAGAAAAACAATATAAAAATATTGAATCTCCTATCCAAAGAAAAACATTTGAAGAACAAATCAAAAAAGAACTTAAAACAAGAGAAGAAAGAATCTATAACTTAAGAGTTCAAAAAGAATCAGAAATCAGAAACAACATTTTAGCTGCTTCAAGAACAGTTGCTGCTAATAAAAAATTAGATGCAATTGTTGATTTCGCAGTTATTTATGCTGGTGGTGTTGATGTTACTAACGACATCATTCAACAATTAAATGCAAAAAAATAATTAATTGATAGTTTAATACATAAGAGAAGCCGGAATACAAAAAAGGGCTTCTCTTATTAATTTAAAGGTTGGTGTTTATATGAGAATTATTGATATTATCGAAAAAAAGAAAAAAGGATTTTCCCTAACTGAAGAAGAAATTAAATTCTTTATTGATGGCATTATGAATGGGCTAATTGAAGATTATCAAATCAGTGCATTATTAATGGCTATTTATTTTAATGGAATGAATATTGACGAAACAACACTATTAACAAAATATATGGTGGAATCAGGTGAAATTTTAGACCTTTCTGATATTTCAACAGACATTATTGATAAACACTCAACAGGCGGAGTAGGTGATAAAATCACATTAATTTTATTACCACTTATGGCAGCTGCTGACCTATACACAGCTAAATTATCAGGCAGAGGATTAGGTCACACAGGCGGAACTATTGATAAATTAGAAGCAATTCCAAACTTTAGAACTGACTTGGGTATTGATGAATTTAAAGCAAAAGTAAAAGAACATAAAGTTGCAATTGCAGCACAAACACTTTCTTTAGCCCCTGCAGATGGGAAACTATATGCGCTTCGTGATGTTACTTCAACCGTTGATATTATTCCATTAATCGCATCTTCTGTTGTTTCTAAAAAAATAGCATCAGGTGCTAATCATATTATTTTAGACGTTAAATATGGTTCTGGTGCTTTCATTAAAACAGCAAAAGAAGCACAAAAACTATCAGAAATTATGGTTGAAGTTGGCAAACGTTTAAATAGAAATATTTGCGCTGTTATTAGCTCTATGGAAGAACCTTTAGGAAGAGCCGTAGGTAATTCTGTTGAAATCCAAGAAACAATTGAATTTTTAAAAGGCAATATGGAGCCTGATTTAAAAGATATTACATATACACTTTGCCAAACAGCATTCGAAAAAACAGGCAGATTTAAAAACAAAAAAGAAGGATATAAATTCCTTGATGAACTAATTTCTTCAGGTAAAGCCCTTGAAAGATTTAGAGAGATTATAAAATCACAAGGTGGAGATGATAGTATAATTGATGATTATACAAAATTACCACAAGCAAAAATCAAATATGAGGTTAAATCTCAAAAAGATGGCTATATAAGCAAGATAGATGCATTAAAAATTGCAAAAGCGTGCAAAATTTTAGGCGCAGGACGTGATAAAAAATCTGACCCTATTGATTATAGTGCAGGTATTTATCTAACTCAAAAATATGATGATCCAATAAAAGCAGGTGAAACAATCGCAATAATTTATACAAATAAAGAAGAAGCGATAAAACCTGCAAAAGAATTGATTTTAGAAGCATACCAATCTTGTAAAAAACCACCTAAAATAAAATCGCTAATTTATAAAATTATATAATCAAAGAAGAGAGGTTTAAAACCTCTCTTCTTTTTCTATTTTTTCTCTGTAATTTGTTTTTCTTCTGTCTTAATTAAAACAGGTTCACTTGCTTGTTTTTCCAATTTACGATGATTAAAATAACCATAAGAGAAATATATTGCAACCCCCGCTAATATCCAAACAGGAAAAATAGAGGAAGCTGTTTTTATTTCCGGTAACGCTCTATAAGTTACATAACCACAAAGCAATGTACCAAGTATTGGGAACCAAGGACAGAAAGGAACTTTGAATGCTCTTTTTGCATTTGGTTCTGTATATCTTAATATAACAATACCTATACATACAATGATAAATGAAACTAAAGTACCTAATACACAAAGTTCTGCTGCTACTTGCATACTTATAAACATTGAGCCAATTATCATTAAAATTGTTGAAACGATTGTCATTATAAATGGTGTTTTATACTTAGGGTGAACATTACTCATAACTTTTGGGAAAAATCCGTCACGAGCCATAGCATATAAAATTCTTGAAGTACCAAAAATTAAAACGATTAATACAGATGTCAAACCAGCTAAAGCACCAATAGAAATAGCACCTGCGAACCAATCCTGTCCAATAAATCTCATAGCGTGTGCAATAGGTGCTGTAATATCAATTTGTCCCACTGGCAACATTCCTGTTAAAACGATTGTTACAAGTATATAAATAATAGAACAAGCTAACAATGAGCCAATTAAACCAATTGGTAAATCTTTTTGAGGGTTTTTAGTTTCTTCTGCTGCAGTTGAAATAGCATCAAAACCAACATATGCGTAGAAAATAGTAAAAATACCAAGCTCAATACCTTTAATTCCATTAGGAACAAAAGGCGTCCAGTTATCAGGTTTTACATAAAAAGCACCAACAATAACAAATATTGCTATAACGGCTATTTTAATAATAACCATTATTTTGGCGAAATTAGTTGATTCTTGCATACCTTTTAAAACAATTAAAGCTAATATTAAAATTATTGTAATTGCAGGAATATTTAAACTAACAGTTAAACCTAAAATATCAACATTATGTACCCAAAAAGAAAGCGATTTAACGCAATCAGGTAAGAAAGGAAAGCCTTGTAATAATTGTACAAAATAACCAGTCCAGCTTGTAGCAACGGCAATTGTACCAATCGCATATTCAAGCATTAATACCCAACCCATTAACCAAGCCATAAACTCGCCCATAGTAGCATAAGTATAAACATAAGCACTACCAGAAACCGGTATCATAGAAGCGAACTCAGCATAACAAAATGCTGGGAAAATACAAATTAAACCTGCTAATACAATTGAAATAATTAAAGCAGGACCTGCCCCAACGTGTTCAGGTGTGCCTACAACAGCAGAACCAATCATAACAAATATTCCGGCACCAACAATTGCACTAATACCTAACACAATTAAATCTAAACCTGTTAAAGTTTTATTCAAACCACTTTTTGATGATTCAGCTAAGAAATCATCTGGGTTTTTCTTTCTTAATAGATTAGCCACAAATGTAGCAAGCATGTCCTTTATCGACATTTGTTTTTTCCTTTTCTATACTTATACGGCAATGGTTTGCTTCTTTAATAATGGGAAGCCTAATTCTTGACGTTGCTCAACATAGAGTTTTGCAACCATCGCTGCCATTCTTCTTACTCTATTTATATAATTAATTCTTTCATCACGACTGATAACGCCTCTTGCATCAAGCAAGTTAAATGTGTGAGAACATTTTAAAACGTAATCATAAGCAGGAAGAACAATCTTAGCTTCTACACAAGCTTCAACTTCTTCTTGGAACAAATCAAACATTTTGAATAATCTTTCAGCACTTGAATATTCAAAGTTATATTTTGATTGTTCTATCTCGTTTTGAAGATAAATTTCACCATACTTTAAATCTTTATTCCACATTACATCATATACAGAATCAACATTTTGCAAATACATAGCAATACGTTCAAGACCATATGTAATTTCTAACGCAACAGGGCGAATTTCAAGACCACCAACTTGTTGGAAATATGTAAATTGAGTAATTTCCATTCCGTCTAACCAAACTTCCCAACCTACACCAGCTGCACCTAAAGTAGGTGATTCCCAATTGTCTTCAACAAAGCGAACATCGTGCTTTGATAAATCTATACCCATTGCTTCTAAACTTTTTAAATATAATTCTTGAGAATTTTTTGGAGAAGGTTTTAAAATAACTTGATATTGGAAATAATGTCCCAATCTATTAGGGTTTTCACCATATCTTGCGTCAGTAGGACGGCGACAAGGTTCAACCATCGCTGTATTCCAAGGTTCAGGCCCTAAAGAACGTAAAAAAGTTGCAGGGTTCATTGTACTTGCACCTTTTTCGATATCATATGGTTGTTGAATTATACAACCTTGATCAGACCAAAATTTTGATAAATTTAAAATTAATTCTTGAAATGTTAAACCCACTGTATTAATCCTCATTTTGTCAGCTATAATATTGTATCTCAAGCATAAAAAAATTTAAAGAAAATTATTGTATTTTCTACACTTTTCAGACGACAAAACCCATTTTTTTACGAAATAAGTAGTACATGAGACATTAACATTTGTTAATTATTCCCTAAAACATTGAGTTTGCGCAATATTTTTAATCAACTAAGAGAAGAAATGTCTTCTTTTAGAATTTAAAGTTATATTATCGAAAGAATACAATCGTGCTGGACGTTTTGAACCTACTTTTGTATATTCATTTAATTCTTTCAAAACAGAACCTGTTAATACTTTTTTTCTAAAATTACGTTTATCCAATTTAACATCTAAAATTAATTCATAAGATTTTTGCAATTCGGTCAAAGTGAATTTTTCTGGTAACAATTGGAACGCAATCGGACAGAATTCTAAACGTTCACGCATTCTTTTAATAGAATATTCAATAATTTCTTTGTGGTCGAACGCCAAAATAGGCAAATTATAAACTTCGTGCCATTGTACTTCTGTAATACCTTGAGTATCATCAAAAGATAACTTAATATCATCACTTCTAATCAAAGCAAAATACGCACAAGTGATAACCCTTGAATTAGGATAACGAAGCGGATCGCCGAAAGTATATAATTGTTCAAGATAGATGTTATCTACGTTTGTTTTTTCTTTTAAAATTCTCAAAGCCGCATTATCTAAGTTTTCAGATAATCTAATAAAGCCACCAGGAATAGCCCATCTTCCCTTAAAAGGTTCATTACCACGTTTAACCAACAATACTTGTAATTTATTATCTTTAATTGTAAAAATAACTACGTCAGTTGTAATTTCGTGTGTTTTTATCTCTTGAAACATATCTCTCTTTATACTTTCTAAATTCCTTGATTTGCAAGGTATGATTTTAATATGGCATCATTCGCTTGAACAAATGCAATTCCTTGTTCTTCCAAATCAATGTTCAAATCCTGATTATTAATATCTTTCAATGTTTGTTGATATTGAACAATTGCTGGATCAGGATTTACCTTCATATTTTTATAGTTGCTCATTATCACAGAAACAAATCTTTTAGTTTCTGCAAATGGCGGAATGCCATTATATTTTCTAACATTACCAGGTCCAGCATTATATGCAGCCAAAGCCAACTCTATCTTGCCGAACATTTTATACATCATCTTATAATATGTAATTCCACCTTTTATATTTTCAGTTAATTTATATGGATTATATCCCAATCTTTTAGCTGTATTAGGCATTAATTGAAAAACACCAATTGCGCCATATTTACTTCTTGAACTATGTTTGAAATTTGATTCTTTTTTAGCAATACTTAATGCCAAAGCAGGATCAACACCCATTTCCATTGAATGTTTTACAATTAACTCTTTTACGTCAGCATTTGAAACAGCATTAGCTTGTGCTGTAATAGGGAAAGCAATAAATGCAAACAAAACTATTAATATGTTAAATAAGACTTTTCGAGCCATGTAAATCCTCAATGTTTTTATCACGCTTTTGAAGTTATTAATAACATATTAATACATAAATATTAAATTTCAAGTCAAGGAAGTTAACACTGTTACAAGAGTATGTTTTTCGCTATTTTTAATCCAAAAGTTTATCTAAAAATTCAGCTTGTTCATTTGATTTTTTAGCATCAAACATAACATTTCTTTTCATATAACTTCTTAGAGCTTCACGAATCAATTCGCTTCTTGTTCTTTGTTCATTCAAAGCAACTTCATCGATTTGACTTAAAAATTTGTCTGGTAATGATAATAAAACTTTTGCCATATTTTACCTACCTCTACATATAAATATTATATACTATTATTGAAATATAGTCTATAATAGTTGTAACTATACATTACAGGAGTTTAACAATGAAGGATTTAAGAAAAGAACATAAATTAATAGA
>JAZSQW010000145.1:0-15130 GCA_045538205.1 Candidatus Avigastranaerophilus sp.
TGGCCTCCGACTTAATTGCATCTAAAGCTGCTTTTTCTAATTCTCTATCTCTTTTTATGTCAGATGACGTTTCACGTTTAGCCAAAATCGCCTTAAATTCATCAGTTTTAGCTTTTAATTCTTCATCAGACAATGAAGAAATTTGTTCTTCTAAAGCATTAATATGATCAACAATTGGCATCATCTTTTTTATTTTATTGTTGTTAGGATCACCTAATAACTTAATTAAAAAATCAATCATTTCCCTAATCTCCGATAATATCCTATTAATTGAATTTTATCATATAAATATATTTTTTAAATTAAATTTATAATTTATTAATGTTTTAAATTAATTGTAAATTTTTTGTAACAATACATGATAAAAAGGCAAATTTTAACATTCACTGCATTAATTGTAGTAGAATAGTAAATGGAAGAAGGTATCACATGAATATTTCTGCAATGAATTGCACACCAATCAAACCACAAGTCGCTTCTTTTAAAGGGGATAAATTCAGCGACAAAGATTTTGATGCCTTAATGGAAATGACAGACAAAATTAATGATGAATATGTACAATCATCAACAATTAAAAAACCATTAGCAATAGTTGGTTCTGTTGCGTTGGCAGCTGTGGCAGCATTTACATTTGGAACAAAAATCGTTGCATTTGTAAACAAGATAGTTCCAAGTTTAACAGATCCAAACAACAAGATGTATTTTGAAAAATTCATTAAAAATGGCGCAAATAAAGCAAAAAATATTGCTACTGACTTACAATCAGGAACTGGTAAAGCTCCAAAATTTAAAAAAGCAGTAGGTTCTGTTATTGAAACAGTTGTTGAAGGCGCAAAAAATATTTATAAAAAAATCACTTCAATCGGAACAAGCAAACTTACAGATGATGTAACAATTGCTCAGAAAAAATTAGAAAATCTTGGTGGTGTTGCTGCAGCTGCAACATTTGTACCTGCAGCTGTAACAAGCGATTCTGATGAAGATGGTGTATCAGATATGTGTCAAAAAGGTGTAAATGCATACACTGGTACAAAATCACAAATTAACAAAGCTGTAGAAGGTGCAAATGTTCTTGGTGATTTAGTTGAAGCTTTTACATAAAACAGGATGAAGGAAATGAAAATAAATACAATTCAGAACGTAAATACAAACAAAACAAGCTTTAAAGCTTCTGAAGAAAATATCTATAAACAAACTTCTCAACAAGTTAAAGATATTACAGATAAATATATTGAATCAACAGAAATAAAGTCACCAGCTGAAATCGCATTATCAATGGGATTAGTTGCATTAAAAACATTTATTTGCGGTGCAGGTGCTGCTTTACTTTTAGCTTCAGTATTTAAATCAGCTCCTGGAAAAACTCAAAAGGCATTAAAAACAGTATCTAATGAACTTGTTGATTTTTCTAAAAAAGTTGTAAGCGAACCAAACACAAAACTACAAAAGGTTGGTAATTTTGTAAAAGAAGCTGTTGGCAATGGTGAAAAACTTGCAAGAGATGCTTATAAAAAAGTTATCTGCAGAGGATTTGAAGCAATTCCTGAAGGCGCAGAAGCAAAAGTTATTAAAGAAATTACAGATAAAAATAATCTAAAAGCATTTACTCGTTTAGGTGGCGCAAGTGCTCTTGCAGCATTAACTCCAGCTATTTTCAAAAAAGATGAAGATGAAGATGGTGTAAAAGATATTCTTCAAAAGGCACAAAAAAGAAGCCAACAAATAGACAATAAATTTAATGCTTTTGGAGAAGAAATACTTGCAGTAACACAATTATCACAAATGATTAAATAATTAAACAAATATAAAAAAACGGGCTACACAAAGTAGCTCGTTTTTTTTATAATAATTTTATGAAAGAAATTATTATAAAAAAAGCGAATTCCGATGTAGAAGAAGAATTAAACTTAATTAAATTTGATTCCTCTTACTTAACTGTTGCAGAGGATAAATATAAAGGTGATTGTTATAAGTTATTTAATCTTAAACCACACGAAGCAAATATTTTAAAACAATGCTGCCTATCATTAGGTTTTGATTGTGCCGTTAGTAGAGAAACTATTATGTGCAATTGTGAATACACTGATGCCTTGATTTTTGCTACTAATTCACAATTAAAAAAACTTACGCAAAAATTACAATCACAACCATTCAGATTAAAACAAATAGCAAACGAATTTAATAACATTATAAAAAAAGAATTAAAACCTTTAATTATAAATGAGAATATTTTCAACTGGTCAAAGCCATATATTATGGGAATAATTAACACAACCCCTGATTCTTTTTCTGATGGAAACAATAAAACAACAGAGGAGTTATTCAACTACACTCTAAAATTAATTGATGATGGAGCTGATATTATTGATATTGGCGGGGAATCAACAAAACCAAACGCAATAACAATTAGTGTCGAAGAAGAGATTAAAAGAGTTATTCCTCTGATAGAGAAAATAAGAAAAGAAAATATCAATATTCCAATTAGTATTGACACGAGAAATTATCTAACGGCAAAAAAAGCTATAGAAGCAGGCGCAAACATTATTAATGATGTTTCCTTCCTAAAAGACGAAAACCTAAAGAACTATATAAACGAAAATAATATTCCACTTATACTAACACATTCAAATAATATTCCTGCCGAAAATGCAGATTACACAAATAAAAATATAATAGAACAAATATATTTTGAACTAAAAAATAAACTATCAGAATTAACCACAGAAAATATAATTATTGATTTAGGTATTGGCTTTGGAAAGTCAAAAGAAACAAATTTTGAAATTTTAAAAAGAATCGAAGAATTTAAAACATTAAACAAACCTATTTTATGTGGAATTTCACGCAAATCTTTTATTACAAAAGAATTTAATATTTCTACAAATGAAGCAGATATTCCAACTGCACTATATTCTTCATTATTAGCTACAAAAGGTGTACAAATACACAGAGTTCACAACGTAAAACAAACAAAAGAATTTTTAGAATATACAAATAAACTTATTTAGATTTTTTTAACTGTTTTGCCAAAACTTCTTCAAAAGAATCAATTGGTTTGAAATAATAACCACACTGTTCACCAATAGCAGCGCCCATTTTGAATATAATTTCTGATGGATATTTTCTGCAAATAGCAGGACGTTTTTTATGAATAGTACAAATATGTTTTTCTTTATCAAACTTATTGCACTTAAAAACCAACCCATTATCATCTTTATCAACAACTTCAATATATGTATAAAAAGGATGAAGTTTTTTCAATTTCTCAAATTCTTCAACTGTCTGAATAAAAACTTTTCCATGATTAACATATATTTTAGAACAACAAGCTCCGCAACGATTACATTGACCATATCTATAATATTTTCTTCGTAAAATATATTTATAAAAAAGTTTCTTAAACATAACAATTAAATTATAATATAAGAATGGATATAAAAGAACAGTTAAGACTTTTACCATCAAGTAGTGGTTCATATCAATTTTATGATGATACAAATACTATCATCTATATTGGCAAAGCAAAAAATTTAAAAAGACGTGTTAGTAGTTACTTTAATAAAAAACACACTTCACCAAAATTACAAATTATGGTGCCTCAAATAAAAAAAATAGAATTTATTATTACAAATTCAGAGATTGAAGCATTAATTTTAGAATCACATTTAATAAAAAAATATAAGCCAAAGTATAATATTTTACTTAAAGATGACAAAAAGTTCCCATATTTCTTGATTACAAAAGAAGAATATCCACGCATTCTTGTAACAAGAAAAAGAAACAAGAATATGGAAGAAGGTAAATATTTTGGACCATATACAAACGGCAAATCAATGTACACAACATTAGATTTATTAAAAAAACTGTTCCCATTAAAACAATGTAAGCAACCAAAATTCAAAGATAGACCTTGCATTTACCATCAAATAGGAAGATGTATGGCACCTTGCCAAAAATTGATTTCATCAGAAGATTACAAAAAACTAATTAAAAACGTTGAACTATTTTTAACGGGCAAACAAATGCAACTTGTTGATGAATTAAAAGTTTTAATGGAAAAAGCGGCTGAAAATCAAGAATACGAAAAAGCTGCAAAATATCGTGATAGTTATTTTGATGTTCTAAAAACTATAGAAAAACAAAAAGTTGTATATGAAAACACAAAAATCAATCAAGATATTATTTCTATAAGCTATGATGATTTCTTATGCAGTATCTCACTTATACAAATTAGAGATGGAAGACTAACAAACAAAAAAGACTTTGAAGTTTCAAAAGCAGACTATGATTCAGAAGAAGAAATCATTTCTTATTTCATAAAAGAATATTACCAATTATCAGGGGAAGAAGATATTCCTTCTGAAATAATTACTGCAAACAAAATAAATAATGAAGATAAAGAAATCTTTGAAAAATGGTTAACTTCTAAACGAGGTTCCAAAGTAACTATTAATACAAACATAACAAAGAAAAATGAAGAAATTTTAGAATTATCAAAGAAAAATTCTAACTACTACTTACAAGAAATAAAACTAAAATCTTTACAAGAATTACAAAATAATTACAATGAAACAGGCTCATACATACAAGAAAAACTAAAGCTTACAAAATTCCCTCATACAGTTGTTTGCTTTGATATTTCACATATTCAAGGAACAAATACTGTTGCATCAATGGTTACTTTCTTCAATGGAATGCCAAAGAAAAGCGAATACAAAAAATATAAAATAAAAACAATAGAAGAAGGTACACCAAACGATTTTAAATCAATGGAAGAAGTAGTTAAAAGACGTTTCGAGAGACTTTTGAAACAAAACGAAGAATTACCAGATTTAGTTATAATAGACGGCGGCAAGGGGCAATTATCAAGCGCTATTAGCGTTTTAAAAGAGCTTGGAATAAAAGAACAAAATATTGTTTCTTTAGCAGAAAGAATAGAAGAAGTCTTTATTCCAAACAAATCAACACCAATAATTTTCCCAGCAAACTCGCAAGCTTTATACTTTTTCCAAAGGATAAGAGACGAGGCTCACCGTTTTGCAATTACTTTCCATAGACAACTAAGAGAAAAATCAGCACTTCATTCAGAATTAGATGAAATAAAAGGACTTTTCTTAAAAAGTAAAAAACTTTTATTTGAAAAATATGAGAATATAGAAAAAATTTCAAAACTATCAAAACAAGAATTACTATTATTACTTTCAAAAAAACAAGCAGAATTAGTATTTGAATACTTTAATAAAACACAAATTATTGACAGTAAAAATAGTAATTGATACCATTTTCAAAGAGATATGTGTAGGATAAAAAAATGAAACTAAAATTAACATCATTATACTTAATTTCAATATTTAAAAATATTTTAAACAACGAAGTTTTTACTTCATACGTAGAATTTTTAAAAACAATGGATTCAGAAACTGATTTTGATGAAATCCTAAAAAAATATTCTTTTTTTATAAATAAATTTTATGAAAACAGCAAAAATCAAAATTTATATGAATATATTTATAACTTAGTAAAAGTAGACGAAAATATAATTTCACACGGCTGTGGTTGTTGCAAAAAAGACAATGAAGACATAATTAATACAGCACAATACGAATTATCTTTAATACATAATATTATTTCAATAAGCTATGAAGATATCAAAGAAAGATTAAAAAATAGTTTTGCATCAATGTCTGAATTGATAGACCATTTACCAAAATTCAACATTAATGGAATTAAAGAATTTAATATACAAGAAATTATAAGCAAATACAACAATCAAGGTTATGGAATTTTTGCTTGCTACAACGCATTTAAACTTAATAAGGATGGCGAAATAAAAGCAATAGAATACGTTGACGAAATAACCTTTAATGATTTAAAGAACTACGAATATCAACAAAATATAATAAAACAAAACACTCAGGCTTTTTTAAACAACAAAACAGCAAACAATATTCTTTTATATGGAGATAGAGGCTGTGGTAAATCGTCAACAGTAAAAGCGCTAATTAATGAATTTAGTGATTATAACCTAAAAGTCATACAAGTTTTTAAAGAAAGTATTATTCATTTACCAGAACTTTTTGAAACAATTAGAAATTTACCATTAAAGTTTATTATTTTTGCAGACGACTTATCATTTAATGAAGACGATAGAGATTTTTCTTCAGCAAAAGCAATTATAGAAGGTTCTTTATCAAATTGTCCAAAGAATGCGATTATTTATGCAACTTCAAATAGAATGCATCTTGTAAAAGAAAGTTTTTCTGCAAGAGAAGGAAATGAAGTGCATTACAACGATACAATCGATGAAACCGTTTCTTTATCAGATAGATTTGGAATTATGCTAACATTTTCATCATTAACAAAGAATGAATATTTAGATATAGCGCATCAAATAGCAAATGACTGTTGTGTAGAAGTAAACGATAAATTTGATAAAGAAGCAATGATGTTCTCAATGCAAAAAGGCATAATGACACCGAGAATTGCAAGACAATTTATTAACTACTACATATCTAATTGCGAAGTAATGTAAAAAAGCATAAGTAAATAGCAAAAAAATTTATGTTGCAACTTTATGCACATGTTATTCTGCAGAAAAATAGAGAGGTTTATATGAGAATTAACAGTATTAATACAAATATGTACACACAACGTACAATGAAATCAACAAAAAGTAATATGGCTTTTAAAGCTGAATTAGCTAAAAACGAGGGTGTTAATAACGACTATTTAGCAATGGAAGGTAATGCTAATAAATATTTTACAATCGAAAAAAATGTTTCTAATGCAAAAGTTGGATCAAAATTTATTATAAAATCAACAGATGAAAGATTTGATGATATCAATATGTTAATCACACCAGAATCAGAAATTAAAGGTAAAGATTTTTATATTGGTATAAAAAATAAAGAAGAAGGTCTATCATTTAAAGGAACAGCTTACGGAAGTATCAGAAAAGATGCTACAGGCGAAGACGAAAAAATGATGAAAGAATATTCAAGATTCTGGACAGAAGGTATGTTTAATGCAATTTCTAAAAACTACACTTCTCCATTATCTAATAAAGTAAAAGATGACTACAACTTCTTCACACCAACTGATGGTGATGGAACAAGATATAAAGATATTACAGCTGTACAAGGTGGAATGACAAAACCTGCATCATACATTCCTGCAACTTTAAACGGAAAAGATATGTCTTTAATTCAAACAACATTAACTAACTTCGCAAAAACAGGCAAATTAGACAATGGTGTTGATTTTATTAAAGTTGAACCTGCTAAAGGTAGTGCTTATGCTTTCTTAGAAGGTTTAAAATCAGGACAAATTTCAACAGAAAAACCACTTATATTCTGCTGGGGTGACAACTTCTCTGATATTGATGCAACAAAATTAATGTTAGATCATGAAGAAAAAAATTCTGGTTTTACAGTTACCGTTATTAAAGCAGATAGAGACAGAGCAAAAAGTTTAGGTGTAATCAAAAGATTCGATGAGAACCCTGAAGCAATTGAAAAATTTGTAGAAAAACCAACTGATGAAGCATATATTGATAGCAGTATTGTTCCTGAATTAGGAGAAAGAACTGTGTTAGCTTCTGTTGGACCTTATGTATTGTCTCCTGAAGCTCTTCAATGGATAAAAGATGGTTACACTGCTGATCCTCAAAGTTTCTTTGACCCAGACAAAAAATTCGATTTTTCTTCAAAAATCATTGCACCAATGCTAAATGCATTCAACAATGGTGAGATTGCAGACAAAGAAACAGGCGAACCATTAAAAATGACATACAGAGTAAAAGAAGATTCAGAAACTTGGTCAGATTTAGGTTCACAAAAAGACTTCTCAACTTCTATGAAAGATATCAAAGCTGGTAAAATGTATGCAGGCTTACCAAAAGAAATCAGAACATCAATTGCTAAAAATGTTGATGAAAACGGAAACATCACAATGAATAAATATTCAAGAGATTTATTCGAAGGTTTAGCAAAAGAAGTTGGTTTCGAAGCTAAAAACGTAATTGTTTCAGACTTTGGTCAAGTTAGCATATACGGTCTTGCATAATAATTATTGGCAAACTTAACCGTTTAAGCTATAATAAAACCGATGAACATTAATGATTTTAAAAGAATAATATTTAAATTTGGAACGAATGTATTGCGTAATGACGATAAAGAAATATCGTTATCACGCATATATTCGTTTATAGAAGATATATCTAAATTGCATAAAGCAGGCAAAGAGATTATTATCGTTACTTCTGGCGCTGTTGGGTTAGGTGCAAAAAAATTAAACGTAGACTCTTCTGAAAGTTTATCTATAAAGCAGGCTTGCGCTGCAGTTGGACAAAGCCAATTAATGTCTATTTACGAAGACGGTTTTAACAAATATTCTATAAATACAGCTCAAGTTCTTTTAACAGAAGATGACTTGTCTAACAGAATTAAATATTTAAGTTTAAACAACGTTTTAAACACATTGTTAGGACTAAATGTTATACCAATTATCAACCAAAACGATACAGTCTCTACAACAGAATTAGAAGAAAGTGGTTGTCCTTTATATGGTGTTAGTTTTTCAGATAATGATAAATTATCAGCTTTATTAGCAAGTAAATTAGATGCGGATTTATTAGTTATTTTATCAGATATTGATGGATTATATGATGCTAACCCTAAAGAAAATCCAGATGCAAAATTAATTAGTGATGTAAAAGAGCTTACAACTGAAATTGAAGGCTATGCACAATCAGCTTCAAAAGGCGGTCGTGGTGGTATGATTACAAAATTGCAAGCGGCAAAAGTAGTAACTCACTCAAATGGTCACGTAATTATTGCAAATGGAAAAAAACCACAAGTAATAAGAAAATTATTCAATAATGAAAAAATGGGAACAACATTCTACCCTGTTGAAGAATTATCACAAAAAAGACGTTGGATTGCTTACGCAACAAATATTACAGGTCAAATTGTAATTAATGATGGTGCAAAAAAAGCTCTAATAGAAAAAAACAAAAGTCTATTATCTATAGGTATTACTAAAATTAACGGCATTTTTGATAGAGGAGATGTTGTATCAATTTTAGACGAAAACAACAAAGAAATTGCAAGAGGAATCGCAAATTATAATTCAGACGATTGCAAAAAAATTCAAGGCGAACACTCAGACAACATTTATACTATTTTAGGACATAAAAATTATGATGCTGTTATCACAAAGGATAATATCGCACTGATTTAAGGGGATTTTATGATTGAAGTTAAAGATATAGCAAAATCAGCAAAAATTGCATCAATTCAAGCTATGCAATTATCAACAGAATTAAAAAATTTAGCTTTAAATGCAATAGCTGAAAACTTTGAGACTAACAAAGAAATAATTCTTAATGCAAATCAAAAAGACTTAAATGAAGCAGAAATATTATTAAACAATGGAGAAATATCACAAGCAGTTTTCAATAGACTTAAATTAGACGAAAACAAGCTAAGAGATATGATTTTAGGCGTTAAAGATATAGCAAATTTGCAAGATCCAATTAACAAAATTATTTGGGAAAGAGAAATAGCTGAAGGTATGAAATTAAAGAAAATATCATGCCCGTTAGGTGTTATTGGTGTAATTTTCGAAGCAAGACCAGACGTAATAAGCCAAATATCTTCTTTAGCTATAAAATCATCAAACGCAGTAATTTTAAAAGGTGGAAAAGAAGCTGAGAATACAAACAAAGCAATTTTTGAAATTATTTCAAATACTTTGAATTCTATTGAAAATTTCCCACAAAATATGATTTCTCTAATCCATACAAGAGATGACGTAAAAGAACTTTTAGCTTTAGACGAATATGTTAATTTAATTATTCCAAGAGGCTCAAATGCATTAGTTAGATATATTAAAGAAAACACAAAAATACCAGTATTAGGTCACGCTGACGGAATCTGTCACATATATATTGATAAATCAGCTGACATAGAAAAAGTTTTAAATATTTGTGTTGATGCAAAATGCCAATATCCAAGCGCTTGTAACTCCGTTGAAACAATTTTAATTAACGAAGAAGAAATTGAAAATATACTTCCAAACTTAATTAAAACTCTACAAGCTAACTCTGTTCAATTAGTTGCTGAAGAAAAACTGGCAAAAAAATATAATTTAGATAAAGCAACAGAAATCGATTGGAAAACAGAATACGGAGAAAAAAAGGTTTCTATAAAATCAACAAAAAATATAGAAGAAGCAATAGACCATATTAACAAATATGGTTCAGGACACACAGATTGCATAATTACAGAAAAGAACGAAAATGCAGAAAAATTTATGACTTATGTTGATTCTGCAGGAGTGTACCACAATGCGTCAACACGTTTTGCAGATGGTTTTAGATACGGATTTGGTGCTGAAGTTGGAATATCTACAAACAAAACTCACGCAAGAGGTCCTGTTGGTTTAGAAGGTTTAACAATTTATAAATATAAATTAATCGGAAATGGCGATATTGTAAAAGACTTTGTAGAAGGAAAAAGAGAGTTTAACAAATCTTTATAATCGCTGAAATTCAAGCAATTTATGTCATTTACATGCATTGTATAATTGTTGCAAACAAAAAGGAAAAGAAGAAATGATTACAAATGTATCAATGACAAATTTTAAACCATCATTTGGTTTTGCTCGTCTTGACGAAAAAGGTAGAGCAGGTGCAGATATGTTAAATTACAGAAATAACACTTTACACCACAGAGATACAAGACCATATGACAAACCATCTTTTTTACATAGCTACAAAAAAATGCCATTAGCAAGCTTAATGGCTGCAGGTCATACATTTGAAGAAATTTGTCAAAAATATGGTTCATCAGATAATGCTGAATTAAATGCTGACTTCATAAAAAATAGCATTTTATCAAAAAAAGGGTCAAAATTTATTAAAACAATAAATGATCAAGACAGAAGAGCTGGACTATTAGAATTATGGGATAGAAACTTTGACAATCCTGAATTATCTAAAAAAGACACAAAAGCACTATTAGAACTTATTAAAGATGACATTGATCCTGTTATATATATTCAAAATCAAGGCATTTTAATCGGCTCAAAATAAGATATAAAAAATAATAAAAAGGTCTCTTAATTAGAGACCTTTTTTATTGCATATAAATACATAAAAAAAGCCTTATTCAATTGAATAAGGCTTTATCTTTTTCATACTAAAGTTATTATTTAACTTGTTTAGGGTTAATTGTAACTAATCCATCTGCAATATAGTTATCTAAGATTGATGGATCAACTTTTTCTGCTTTAGGTACAACCATTACACTACCCATGATATCATATTTAGATTCTGTTTTCTCTTTATCAGCTTTAGTTGTAGCAACTAAACCTGTTTCTGTATTAACACAATCTAACACATTATTTCTTTCGAATGGTTCTAATTTGAAGTTACCTTTAGCGATTTCCATTGTTGTTTTATACATTTCACCCATTGAACCAACGTCTGCCCAAGATTCATCAGTTGGAACAGCATAGATTTTTTGATTACCAAGAATATCTTTTGCTTGAGAAATCAAACCTAAATCAATATTAGCACAACCTTTACCTAATGCTTCAACAAGTTTTTCTCTTGCTTCAATTGCACCATCAGATTGAGTTAAAGACATTAATACAGGTACAAAGAATTTAGACCAGTCTCTTGATTCTTTACCACCATCTAAAGCCTTAAATTCATCTTTTAAAATATCTAATGCTTCAAAAGCTTCTTTACTTACTGCAAATTGGAAAGTGTTAGTTAAACACATATCTTCACTATCCGCATATCCTTCAGGAATGTCTTTTGGTTTTTCTGCAAATTCAAGGATTTGATTATTTTCATCAAGTTTCATGATACCAAAAGTACCTGCAGCAACTTTAGCTGGAACTTTCTTTGCAATCATCGCAATTGCAGCATCACCAGAGTTCATAATTTCTGCCATTTTTGCAGCTGCAACAGGCATTCTTGACATTGAGTCATTAGGAAGAATAACTAAACTTTCTCTTCCTTCACGAGCCATTTTTTCATATAAATCAACAGTGAAGCCACCATTACCTTTGTTTACTCCTGATTGATTTAAATAAAATTTAATGTTATCACCAATCTTTAAATTACCTTTAGAACAGTCTAATAAACCAGCTTTATGTAAAGAAACAAAAGTTGTTTCCATTGGTGTTAAACCTGTTGCAGTTCTAAAAGTACCTTTTGTAGTTTGAGCACCATCAGGATTAGTTTGAGAATTTAAAATACCTTCAGATGCAGCGTTTGTATATTCTGCTCTTGAGCCGAAGCCACCAGCTAACATTGCTAATTGAGTTGATTGTGCATTTTTAGCAGCAACAAACTGAGGTAATACAATTTCACCAGACTCTACTTTTTTAGTAAAATCTTCAATACTTTTAATGATTTCAGGAACAAAACGACCTTCTTCCATACCGATTACAATTTCTGTACCCTTGCCGATTGATGGACCAGTTACAGTGTTATCAATTTCTTTTGCTGGAGCAGTAAAAGTAATATATGGAGTAGGAGCTTCAGGCTTATTAGATGTGGCTTTTACAGCAATACCTTCTGAACCTTTTGGAGTAATTAAACCATTGTTTGTAATTAACACATTGTTATTTGCTTTATCATCAATAACTGCAGTCAAAGCACCTTTTGTTTCCATTAAATATGCAGAAGCATCATCAAGATTTTTTGTCCATTTAATATCATAAACTTGTCTATACAAATGCTTACTTGGAAGAGAACTAAATTTATCTGATTGAATATTAAATTCATCATAACCAAATGCTGTTCTTTCAAAAGAAGCATCAGCAACTGTTCTTGTTTTATCTTTTTTATTATCTTCTAATACAAAATTTGTAATTTGTTTATCACCTGGAACAAAACCATAATTAATACCAGTTAATGGCGTAAGTAGCCATCTTTGTCCAACTTTTTCACCATCGCGATTTGCTTTTTTATCTTGACATGTATAAACATCAGCTCTTAAATCATTTAATGAGTGTGATAAGTGACCAAAGCTTACTGTTTTAGCTGGAACAATACCATGAAATGCTTGATAAGCATTTACTAATTGTGTAGCTGTATAATTAAATGCCGGAGTGGTTTTCACCGGAGATGTTGTAGTATTTTGTTGCGCTTGAACATTAGTATTTTGTACATTTTTCAAATAACTTGGAGTTACGAAACTTGCGCCAATTCTTTGAATCATTTTTTCCCTTTCTATTATGCAGAAACTTACCTAATTAGTTAACACCCCTAAATATTTTTTTTTGCCTTATTATTAGCAAATATTAAGTTAAAAAATTATTGAATTAATAAGGCATTTAATCTCAGTTGAAATATCTGTGGAATAAGAAATATTTTCTGAAATTAATTTTGATAATTTTGCTTTTTTAAATTCTCCTAAATGCCTCCTTTTATAAAACTCCTCAATATTTAAACACATTCTCTCTGACTCTTTTAATTCAGAAATAGATAATTTTGTGACTGGTTCATATTCTTTATTCAATGTTCTTTTAAGAAGATTTAAAGATAAAATATCTTCAAATTCACCTTGTTCAATAACAATTATTTTATCTTTAGGTAAAATAACTTCTTGAAGATTTTTTGCAATTTCTGTAGCATCTTTATCAAAGAGCAAAACAACAGGTATTTTTAACTTATCACGCAATTCTAAATACAAAGACGGACTTTTACTTTTGCCACCTGCCCCCAAAACAAAAATGCCATATTTATCAAAATTCAAATTTAATTTATTAGCAAATTCTGGTAACAAATTTTCTTCTGTTATACCTTCTACAATTAATAGTTTACGAATTGGAAATTTTAAATTTTCTCTATTTACAATATCCCAAATTTCCTCATTTGATTTAGCCATATATGTCTTGATTAGATATTTTAAGTTGCAAGATGAATTATCATAATCAAGCTCTTTTAAAATTGGCTCAATAATAATTTTAGAAGAAATTAAAGCTTTTGTTTCTTCATCATAATTTTTAAAAGAACAATTAATAAGAAATTTCAAAGCTTTTGAAGAAGTCGGTTTATATTGTTTACCATAAATACTATAAACAGACTCGTTCCAAATTCTTTCAAAAACTTTAACTTTTAATTTAACAGGCAATTCTTCAATTTCTAATTTAGAATATTTTGGCGAAATTAAATTTTTAGTTATTATTGAATAAATCACTCGTTTATATGCAACTTCAGGCAACTTAAAACGAGACAGCCTATCTAAACTAATAATAAGTTCATCTAACGAAAGTTTTTTAAATTTTAAATTATCCCCAATCACTAAATTTGATTACCTAAAATGTAATAAAAACAATAAGTTGATTATAACATTAAAACAAAAAACAGGCTTTAAAAGCCTGTTTTTTAAATATTTTTTAATATTATTTATTGTTTGTGTCCTTCATATCTGTGTTCAATGTCAGATTTCTTTTCATTTAAATCTAAACTTGCTTTCCACAATGTAGTTGCGAATGTAGCAATACCAAAAAGAGCTGCACCAACACCAATAATTTTATTATTTTTTGCTAATTTTGCAATTTTCGCATCTGAATTAGCAATTACTTCTTGTGCTACATCTCTACCTTTTTTAGCAATAATTGCTGGAAGTTTTCTTGCCTCATTAACAAGTAAACCACCTGCTAAGAATAAAGAACCTGCAATCACACCTTTGCCAACACCTTTAGCGCCAGCTACTGTATATGCTTCAGCTGAAGCAAAGAACTTTTTAAAATTACTAATTGCTTGATTTACTGTTTTAACAAAACCTTTTCTTTCAGGTTTTGCAGTTGAAGAAAGTTGAACAGTATCATTTGCTGGAGCAACTTGAGATGTCGCAATTGCTTCAGCAACTGTAGTTTGTGTATTATTTGCATTAGCTACTGGAGGAGCCGTATATGCTGTTTTAGGTTGTATACCACTATAAAGACCTGTTGTCATAGTTACCTCACTTTTCACTTTGCTACACTTTTAAAACATATGAAAATAATTTTTTGCCTAATTTTTTCAATTCATTAACTTTTGTTAACTAAATTTTTCATTTCAGTAACTGCAGTACTTAATCCTACAAAAACTGCTCTTGAAATAATA
>JAZSQW010000137.1:0-11328 GCA_045538205.1 Candidatus Avigastranaerophilus sp.
TCCTTGGCTCACAGAACGACATGGCTACGATCCGACTTTTAACTAAAACGTGCGCACCTGCAGCATTTAATGGGTGAAACCATAAATCTTCGGCAGAAGAAATTTTAGATAAAATATAATCATTTTGAACTTTATTTTTTCCAACAAATATATTAAACCCTTTAAAATTAATAGCTTCAACCTTTTGTTGTTGTTCTTTTTTATCTGCTTTTTGAGGTTGCAATTCCCCTTGAATATCATATAACTCATCAATATTCAAAGCATTTTGAACATAATACAACAACTCATCAAAATACAAAATTTGACTATTTGTTTCCTTTAAAAGCCCTGTTGCGTGTTCGTTTGCCGATTTCGATTTTTTATAAAGATTATAATACCTGTTGGCATTATCAGAAGGCGAAAGATTTTCGTCAAGGTCTATAACAACTTCATTTCCCTCAAAATCAAACAATTTTGCAGATTTTTCACCTGATTTAATGTAATACAAATTAGCCATTAAAATATCGGCCTTTGTTTTATAAACCAAACCTTTTTCAAGCTTATTAATTTGCTCAAGTTGTTTTGTTTTTAAAGTATTCAATTTTTTCAATTGAGCATTCAAATTTCCAATAAGTTTTTTGCGCAAATTTTCACGGCAAATCAAATTTTGATGATAAGAAAAATACTTATCAATCATCTCGTTTACTGTTTCACACTCAAAAGCGCTATCTATAGGGAACAAAGCATATTCCGAAAAATCATTTTTGATAAAATAAGCAAACTCTTTTTGCGACAAAAAACTTTTTATTTGAGAATACAACTCAACATCACTTTGCGCCAAAACCTTGAACTGATTAACCATAGGATTAGTCAAATAATGGTAATTTTGCGCTACATTTTCAACCTCTGCAACAAAAGATTCAAAAGAAACTCTTGTTAAATCTTTGCGCTTTTGTTTTGGCGGATAAATATAAGGCAAAAGCCCAGCAAGCTCGCGTTCACGGCTTTTTTCACTACTTACATTATGCGCACAACCCACAATAACATTCGTATCATAATTATACAAAATCACATTACTATGCTTACCCATAAGCTCGATAGCAAGGCACAAAAGCGTTTTTTCGTTAAGCTCGTCAAAGTATTCAAAATATATTTCAAAAATTCGCTCATTTTTTGGCACTTCAACATTAACTATTTTAGAATTTTGAATATACTTTCTTAAAAGCATGCAAAACATTGGCGCAGTTTTTGGGATAGTAAACCCTCTTAAAGCTTCTGTTTCAGCATTCATAAAACATAGATGATAAAAATTAGGGTTGAAATTCACATAAAACTTTTTAGATTCCCCTTTGTTGCGGATATGAAAAACCAATTCATTTCTGCTTGGTTGCTGAACCTTTTGAATTTTAGCCCCCAAAAAGAAATCACGATTTTCATCACAAAATAATTTTAAAGTTAACGAATCAAAATTTATCATAAGTATATTTTAACTAAAAAAAAAGCAATGAGCGAACATTGCTTAAGATTTTGGTTAGTTAATTAGTTAGTTAGTTAGTTATAAAATTTTAATTTATGCTATATTTGCGATATCTCTTATGCCACGGTTAAGCGCTTTATATTCAGCTGTACAAACAGAGTTAGCCACAACATCTTCAGTAGATACAAATTGAGCCTTACCATCAACAACATTTGCTTGACCGCCTGCACTTAATAAGCCATTATGACGTAAAACAGTATTTGCTGAGCCCATAATTCCGCCCACAGCTCCGCCTACGGCAGCACTTACGGCTGTATTTTCAACAAATTCACCTACATTAAAGTCTTTATTTTCATCAAATGCGCAATCAATCACATAGTTAGAACCACCAGAAATAGCACCGGTTTTAACACCAGTCATTGCACACTTACCCGCAGCACTTGCTACATTTTTACCTAAAGAAGCACCAACTGTAAATGTTGAGCCTGCCGTACCCATTGTCATTGAAGATGTTGCACCGGTTACAGCACCTGAACAAGCATCTTTTAAAATTTGTTTTCCGTCCAATGCATCATTTTGTTTATCATTTGTAGCTCTATCAGCAAACTTAAAGCCAGCTTTAGTTAAAGCACCAGCGCCTGCACCAATTGCTAACATTGCAGGAGCAGCCAAACCACCTGTTGCAGCCGTTGCCGCAACTGCAGCTGTTACAGCTACAATTGAAACTACACCTGTTGCTATATTAGAGAACAAATTTAAACTATTCTCTTGTTTTGAATCATATTTATCAATTTCGGCCATAGCTTCTTCATAAGAAACTTCGCCATTTTTATATTTTTCGATTACATTTTCACATTTTTCAGAGCTTGTACCAACGTTTAAACCTGATTTAACTTTATCCCAAGCTTCTAAGAAACATCCGTTTTCGTCTTGAATTGCATTTAATTTTTCTTGTAAAGCAAGAACATTTGCATCTTGTTCAGAAGCATTACCACTAAACAATGGCTGTTCAACTGTATTTACAGGAATATTAACATTTGAAGAAAACTCTTCATTATTCAAATTAATATTGTTAACACCTTGAATCAAAATTAATTACCTACCCAAAATCTAACCTTACTCTTATATAAAGTATTTTTTAAAAAAGAAATTGCGCACATGTTAACAATATGTTACAAATTATTTAAAAGAGATAACATTTTCCTTTATAGCCTTAACCACAGCTTCTGTTCTGCCTTGTGCCGAAAGCTTTTCGTAAATATTATGAATATGAGCCTTTACAGTATGAACAGTTATATTTAACTTTTTAGCAATCTCGCCATTGTTTAGCCCCAAATATAAACAATGTAGAACCTCAAGCTCACGCTCAGTAAAATGCAAATCGGTAATATGATCAGACTTAGATAACAAATTTATTTTATCTAAAAACGACTTTTTAACTCTAACTTCAATAAAACAATTATCATAAATCTCTTTAGCATCAAAATCTAAAGAGAAATCTTTATCATCAACAAAAACAAATTTTATATTCTCGTTTCTAAAGAAACTAAAAAGCATAAATATTCTCCCAGTAAACTCAACATAAGAATATTTTAAACCCCTAACACAAATAAGAGACTAACATATTATCCTAAGCTGAAAATTTTTTGAAAGAAATTTAAAATAAATTAATTTGAATATAAATATTTTTGGAAATTAGAAAAAGCACTTTTAATTTCTGAAATACTACCTAACTCATTCTGCGCATTTAATGGTGTGCCATATTTTAAATTTATTAACTCAGCAAGACGTTCACTATCAAGTTCTGTTACACCATTTTGAATGTATTGTTTTAGCACAAACTCAATGAATGCATGTTGTCTTGATTGAATATTATTAAAAATTACAACTTTATGGTTATCAACTCTTTCTTGACGTGTTTGCAAGTTCTCTGAATATGCAATAAATGTAAGCACATCAAAAATATCACTTTCAGGTGCATTAATAACTTCTTTTATTTTATTAAAGTTTTCTATGCTATATCCTGCGTTTTTAAGTTTTTGTAATAACTTCTTACGAGTTTCTGGATTAGACCAAATCTCTCTCAATTCTTCTTCTGAACTAAAGAAGTTTGGCAAAGAATTAAATAGTTTTTCAATAAAAGCTTTTACACTTATAGGTTTTCCACTGGCATCCCAAAATGAAGTTTTATTAGAAACGATTTCAACTTCTCTGCCTTTGCCTAAAGTTATTTTAGTAATCGGTTTTCTTTCTATTTCATCAACTCTTTGATTTTCTATATCGTTGAAATCATTAGAGTTGTCATTGTTATCCTCATTCTTTTGAGAATCTATATTTCTTTTTTTACCCTCTTTTGGTGGTTCTGGTTCCCCATCCCATTCAGGGTCTTTAAAATTTTCACTTGCTTTTACAAAATCATAAATTGTAAAATAACCTTTACCATCACATAATCTTGTGCCACGACCTATAATTTGTTTAAATTCAACCATTGAATTAACAGGTCGCATAAGTACAATATTTCTAATTTGTATTGCATCAACACCGGTTGAAAGCTTTTGTGAAGTAGTTAAAATTGTTGGAATAGTTTTGTCATTATCTTGAAACTTCCTTAAAAATTCTTCACCAGTTTCTCCGTCATCAGCAGTAACTCTTACACAGTAATCAGTATTTGTTGTAACTGTTTTTTCTTGATTAATTAAATCTCTTACGAGTGCAGCATGAGATTGAGTAGCACAAAATACCAAAGTTTTTTCATTTTGGTTTATTTCAGACATAAAGGCTTTAACTCTATAACGTTCTCGTTCTTCAATTTGAATTTTTCTATTAAAATCATACTCCGTATAAGTTTTTTCTTTATCAATTTCGCCTTCAATATCATCATCAGGGTTGTATTCATAACTTCCCATATTATCGTTAATTTCTCTTACTCTAAATGGAGTTAAGAAACCATCATTAATTGCATCTTTTAGTGAATATTGATAAACAGGCTCTCCAAAATATTTATAAGTATCTGCATTTACTTTTCTTTTAGGTGTTGCTGTTAGTCCTAACTGAACAGCAGAATCAAAATAATTTAATATATCGCGCCATTGACTTTCATCATTAGCACCACCCCTATGACACTCGTCAATAATAATAAAATCAAAGAAGTCTTTTTCATATTGTCCAAAATATGGTTTTTCACCAGCCATAAATGTTTGAAATATAGTAAAGAAAATATTTTGAGCAGTCGGAACTGTACCATTTTTACTTATTTCGTTTGGTTTTATACGACATAAAGCATCTTGATTAAAAGCAGTAAAGGAATTATATGCTTGATTAGCCAAAATATTTCTATCAGCTAAAAACAAAACTCTTGGTGCACGCTTACCTATTTCCTTTGTATTCCATTTCGCATTAAATAATTTCCATACAATTTGAAATGCTATACATGTTTTACCTGTACCAGTTGCAAGGGTTAAAAGGATTCTTTTTTTGCCTTGTGCCATTGCTTTAATTACTGAATTAATTGCATTTGTTTGATAATATCTTGGCTCAAATCTACCACCAGTTTCATAAGGAATTGATGATAACAAATCCCATAATTCCGATTTTTCTGTATAAGTCATATTCCATAATTCATCAGGTGTTGGGAAACTTGGCACAATTTTTTCTTCACCAGTTTCCATATCAATTTGATAAATTTTATGACCATTTGTTGAATAAGTAAATCTAACTTTTAAAAGCTCTGCATATTTTTTCGCTTGTGCAACACCTTCAGAATGACTTAAAGAAGATTTTTTAGCTTCAATAATACCAATAATTACATTTTTATAAATTAAAGCATAATCAGCAGATAGTTTTTGACCTCTGTTTTTAGAATCTATAATTCTACCAATAGAAATAGGGTATTCTCTAAATACTCTAACTTTTTCAGTTCTATTCCACCCACATTCTTTTAATTTTGGGTCAATTAGTTCTGCTCTGGTATTTGCCTCATTGTCCATTTCTATATTAGTCATATTTTCATTATACCTATTTTTTAAATTTTTGTGATTATTATAATTCTCCGTTGAATGCTTTTTGAAGAATTGATTGTTTTAATTCATCAAGGTCTTTTATTTTCTGTTCATAAATTTGTTCGAGTTTTTTGGTTTGCTCTTGAAGTTCATCAAGTTGAACAACAATCTTTTGTTGTTCTTCTACAGCTACATAAAGAATTGGAAATGCTCGCAATGCAGTAAGTCCTACAAATTCCTGAGCTCCACCTTTTGATTTTTCTGTAATATACTGCTTTGCGTAATCACTTTTTAAATAGTATAACAAATAATATTTATTGATATTAGGACTTTCTTTTATCAATCCTACATTTTTAATGCTGAATATTTCATCGACATCAACGATACAAGCCATTCCCCTATTTGCACCAATCATTGAAATTAAAATATCATCTTTTTTGACATTTGAACGTTGATAGAATTTATTATGATCTTCTATTGTAATATACTTTGTATCCTCCGTTATAAAATTAAAACCATTTTCTTTTATGTTCTTTTGTGTAATAAAAGGTATTCCGTCTTTTATGTACTTTGGAGAATCATGGGTACCGTCTTTTACATTAGTTATTGATGAAAGTTCTTTAAATTCTCCCATGTTTTCAATATCTTTTAAAGTTCTATTCAATGCACTTTCAAACAATTCTTTTGCATTGTTGAGGTTTTGGAGTGCGTTTTGTTTAGCTTTTTCAATATTCTCAAAAGCCTCATCCAATATCCCAACAATTCGTTGTTGCTCTTCAACATCTGTTGGATATTTTATTTGTATTTTTTTAAACAAATCAACATTCAAATTTTTCTGTGCAGACCCTCTGCCAAGAGAATAAATTTTATCATTTAATGAAATTAATTGCCAATCAATAAAATTTTGATTTAGATTTGATATTTTGGTTTCAACTGTAAGTCCACTGTCATTTAAGAAAAATTTACCTTTAACAAACCTAGTACATTTATCTGACATTGCAAAACGAGCAACAACCATACAATCTTCTCTATTAAATGTATTCATGCTAAAGGTTGCACCACCTCCACCATACACAGGGTAAATAGTGCCGGCATCTCTACTTTTCACAACTCGTGTGCCATAATTTATTTTACAAACATCATCAAGAGTTTTTTCTTCCCATTTTTTAAGAGTTTTATTTTTCATTTGCAAAATCCTTTTTAACATCAGTGACGGTTACACGAGTCAATGTGCCAGAAAAATTTTTATTATTATTTATATATTTTTGTAAAATTTTTAAAATTTTATTATCGAAGATAAAAAGATTATCATTTGTGTTGAATGTAGCCCAACCTCTATGTTTAATGGAATAAACTCTATTAAATTCTTCATGAGTTTCAAATTCATATATATAAGTTACTAACTTATTATTTAAAACTATACTTCTAATAAAATGCTTTTCAAAATTTGATAAACTTTCATATTCTTCAATAACTTCTTTTTCGTATTTTTCATGAGCTTTATTAATTTTTCTCTTTCTTGACCACAATTGAAATTTTTTATAAAAGAATTTGCATATCAAATCTGTAAATGATGCAATTGCAAAAAAGAATAAACAACCACCGATTATAATAAAATTAGATACATTGTTAATTTTTCCATATAGTAATAAGAAAAATCCAACAAATAAATAATGAGTCGGTTTGTTTAGAATCGATAATAGTTTTTTTATAAAATCTTCTATCATCTATACTAACTCCACAATTTTAGCCAAAATCTTTGAAGATTCTTCGTCTAATTCATGCATTTCTTTTAAGATTTCTTTCGGCTCACGGTAAACAACTTCATCATTCTTATTCGGATTTTTTACTGATAAATCAACTGTTTCACTATCAACATCTGCTAAATCTACCACCCAAGAATTATCAGAGCTTTTAAATCCATTAAGTTGTTCTAAGAAATCAGCTAATCATTTTCATTCAAAGGATTTGTTTTACCTAAATTTCTATCAAGATTTAATTGATAATACCAAATCTTTTTAGTTGGCTCGCCTTTTTTAAAGAATAAGACAACAGTCTTAACTCCTGCTGAAAAAACTTTTGCAGGTAAATCAAGAACTGCGTACAAGTTACAAGATTCAAGCAACTCTTTTCTAACTTCTTTTGCATCACCATTTGACAAGAATGTGTTTTTAATAACAATCCCTGCCATTCCATTAGCTTTTAAACTTTTAATAAAATGTTGTAAAAATAGATAAGCTGTTTCGCTTGAACGGATTGGAAAGTTTTGTTCAACTGATGCAATATCTTCACTCGCCCCAAATGGTGGGTTTGCAAGAATTACATCATACTTATCTTTTTCTTGAATTTGCATTATGTTTTCTGAAAGCGTATTTGTATGAATAATATTTGGTGCTTCAACACCATGCAAAATCATATTCATTGTGCCAATGATATAAGGAATTGGCTTTGCTTCTTTGCCGAACAAAGTTTGTTCCTGTAAAGTTTTCATATCATCAACTGATAATTCTTTTGAATTTTTCAAGTAATCAAAAGCTTCAACCAAGAATCCTGCAGAGCCTAAAGCTCCATCATAAATTCTATCCCCAATTTTTGGATTAATTGCTTTAATTATTGTTCTAATTAATGGACGAGGAGTATAATATTCACCACCATTACGTCCAGAATTACCCATGTTTTGAATTTTATCTTCATATAAACAAGAAAGCTCATGTTTTTCTTCACTTGTTTGAAAACGCATTGTTTGAATAATATCAATAACTTGTCTTAAAATATAACCGCTTTGAAATTTGTTTGTGATTTCATTAAATATTACACCAATTTTATATTCAAGTGTATTTGCACTTTCAGCTCTTTGTTTAAAGCTTTTTAAATAAGGAAATAATTCATCTCTAACAAATTTATTTAAATCATCACCAGTTAACGCTTTTTCGTGGTCTAACTTGCCATCTTCTTTTTGTGGAAAAGCCCAAGAACTCCAAGTATATTTCTTATCTAAAATTGAAGTATAGACTTTCCCATTAAGTTCAGCCTCTAAAGATTTATTGATTTCTAAATCTTCAAGATACTTCAAAAATAAAAGCCAAGAAGTTTGCTCTACATAATCAATTTCTGTTGAAAGCCCTTTATCTTTTCTTAGTAAGTTATCAATATTCTTAAAACTTTGTTCAAACATGTTCACTCTCTATATATTTAAATAATAAATCTATTATACACTATTTATGTGTATTAGTGATTAAAATTGTATTTGGATGGAAATTATTATCAAATCTGAATTTGTAAAATGCCTTAAAAGATAAAAATAGTCGTATGGGGAATTTAAACTTAGACAAATTGCAATTATTGTGTTAAAATGTTAAAAAATATACAAAAGTCGAAGGAAATAGCATGATACATAATTTCAAGGTTGAAAATTTTTATAGCATTAAAGACGAACAGGAATTAGATTTTACTTCTAATAAGAAGTATAGTGATAGTTCTACTTTGTATAACGATATTTATGTTAATAATGTTAATTGTTTTGTAGGAGCTAATGCTTCTGGAAAAACAAACATATTTAAAGCCTTATCTTTTTTTATATGGTTTGCAGAAAATTCTTTTTATAAAATGCCTAAAAATATAGGTAGATTATTTGCTCAACATAAGTTAAAAGAAAATGATGTAACAAAGTTTGAAATAACATTTGATATAAATGGTAATTTGTATAGATACAGTTTAACTCTCACTCCACAAGAGTTACTAAATGAACAATTAGAAATTAAATCTCAAAAAGGTTTTTCATATTTGTATAAGCTTAACAATAAAGATAATAAAATTAGTATAAAATATAATAGAAATAATGATAAATTACTTAAAATAAATTCAAAAGAGGAAAATCGATTTAAAACAAAAAAAATGGCAACATTTCTTTCTTTTTTAATAGGAATTGGTTATTTAGATGAATTAGGATTAATAGGTATTGCAAAAGATGGTTTTAAAAATGTATATAGTAATGGTTCAGTTACTTTAGACGCAAATTCCGAATCAATTTTTTTATCTGAAGAATTAGAAGAATCTAATATTAAACCAGAAATTTTATCATATTTGAAATGTTTTGATTTTGGAATAGAAGATTATGGCTATGAAAAATTTCAAGCGAAATATAGAAATGAAACTATTAATTTAATAGGCTTTAAACATAGCAACAATGAGGCTTCATTTCAACTTCCTATATTTGAAGAATCAGCTGGAACAATAAAAGGCACATATTTATTATTAAATTTATTAAGAGTCCTTGATTGTGGTGGTTTTGCAATGATTGACGAAATAGATGCAAGATTACATTACGATATTACAAGAAAATTAATTAGTTTATTTGCAAATAAAGAAACAAATAAAAACAATGCTCAATTATTTTTTTCAACTCATCAACCATTGTTTTTAAATGATAGAGATAAATCGCAAATCTTTTTGTGTTATAAAGAAGATTTTTTAAATACAGAAATATATAGATTAGATGAAATTAAGGGTGTTAGAAATACAGAGAATTTTTTTGAAAAATATTTGGCAGGTGAATATGGAGCAATCCCAAGAATAGGAAATTGTTAGATGGGGAAGAAGAAGAATAGGGAAAGAAAAAAAAGTGTATTTATTTCTTGTGAAGGAAAAAGAGAGCAACATTTTGTAGAATATTTACAGCAATTATTTGATCCGAATAAAAAAATAACATTATATTTTTCAATGGAAAAAGGTGGAAATTCAAATAAGATACTTGATAGAGCACTAAAAGGCGTTCATGAAAAAAGATATGCTTGGTTTGATGAAGATTGCGCTTTAGATGTTGAACATAAACAAATGTTAGAAGAACGATGGATGATAGAATTTCCTGAAAAAATCAATGATAAGGACTTACAATTATACAATAAAAAAATGCGAAATCCAATAATAATTGTATCAACCCCTTTAAGTGTTGAAGGTATATTAATTAGACTTTTTAGTAAAAAGGTACCAACTTTTGTTGAACCAGTTTTTATAGAAGAAAATTTTAAAAAGAATAAACAAAGAATGAAAACTTCGGTTAAAGGATTTATGAGAAATTTATCTGATATAGATTATTATAAAAGATATTTGTCCAAAGAACTGATTTTAGAAAAAGCAAGGGAAATAAGTGAATTGAAATTATTACTTACGATATTTAATATTGAAGTAAATGATGTTAATAGTTAAAAGGTAATTAATTTGTTGATATTCAAAGTATTTTTTCTTATTAACTCTCACCAAGAACACTTTTAACTCGCAAGCTCATTAAGTGTTCTATCCTCTCCCATTAGAGAGGGGAATATTTATAAACAATAAAAAAGAGTTAAGTCATTTTTAGCTTAACTCAAAAAATAAGAGGTTAAGACTTTCATCTTAACCTCTTGTAAACTTGAATCCGGCAACTAGTTATCTTTCCAGGCGGTCTTCCGCCAAGTATTTTCACCGCAAGTAGTCTTTACGACCGTGTTCGGAATGGGAACGGGTGGTGTCCTACCGCTTGATCACCGGAAATTTTTTGTACGATGTCCGTTTTTAAAACTTGGACATCAACTCGAACTTCCGTTCGTAGACTGATTACTGCATAAAATTAATTTTATAATCATCATAGATTTAGGAAAAGCCCTCGTCCTATTAGTATCACTCGTCTGAATGTGTTGCCACACTTACAACTATGACCTATCAACCACGTGATCTGCGTGGGGACTTACCTGGTTACCCAGTGAGAGAACTCATCTTTCGGTGGGCTTCGTACTTATATGCTTTCAGCACTTATCCGCTTCGAACACAGCTACTGGGCGTTTACCCTTGGCAGGATAACCCATACACTGGAGGTTCGCTCTTCCCGGTCCTCTCGTA
>JAZSQW010000021.1:0-2248 GCA_045538205.1 Candidatus Avigastranaerophilus sp.
TGAGCAAACACAAGTCATTGCTTCAAGTTTATCAAAAGTTAAAACTCCACGTTTCGCAGCTTCTATCATGCCTGCATCTTCTGAAACTGGAATGAATGCACCTGATAAACCGCCAACGTATGAGCTTGCCATTATGCCACCTTTTTTAACTGCGTCATTTAGCATTGCTAATGCTGCAGTTGTGCCGTGTGCACCTGCGTGTTCTAAGCCCATTGCTTGGAATATACCTGCAACGCTATCACCAACTGCAGGTGTTGGGGCTAAAGATAAATCGATAATACCAAAAGGTATATTCATTTTTTCTGCCATTCTTCTTCCTACAAGTTCACCTGTTGATGTTATTTTAAAAGCAATTTGTTTTATTTTATTAGCTAATTCACCAAAATCAGCATCTTTTGGTAAATTATCAACGGCTGCACGAACAACTCCAGGTCCTGAAACTCCAACATTTAATGCGCACTCAGGTTCTCCGTATCCGTGAAAAGCACCTGCCATAAATGGATTGTCGCCAGGAACATTGCAGAAACATACTAATTTAGCTGCGCCAAGTCCATCTTGTTCTGCTGTTAATTCTGCTGCAGTTTTGATGATTCTGCCCATTTTTTTAACGGCATTCATATTAATGCCTGCTTTTGAAGATGCAACATTTACTGATGAACAAACTCTTTGGGTTTGTTTTAATGCTTCAGGAATGCATTCTAAGAAAGCTTCATCTCCTCGAGTACAACCTTTTTCTACAAGAGCTGAAAATCCACCAATAAAATTAACATTTACTTCTTTTGCAGCTTCATCTAAGACTTTTGCCAAGTATACATAGTCGTATTCTTTGCAAGATTCACCTACTAAAGAAATAGGTGTAACGGCTATTCTTTTATTAATAATAGGAATAGAATATTCTTCTTCTATTTCTGATGCGTATTGATATAGGTTTTTAGCGTATTTCGTAATTTTATTGTAGATTTTGTCGCCAACTTCTCTTACATTTTCACCACAGCAATCACGCAAACTTAATGCTAAGGTAACGGTTCTTATATCTAAGTTTTGAACCTTTATCATATTAATTGTTTCAATTATTGATTTTTCGTTAAAAAATGACATTTATTATTCCTTAAATTGTGTGCATTTTATCAAATATTTCTTTTTTTTGAATCCAAAATTCCATTTTTAATCTTGCGCCTTCTTCTGTAAGTGCGTCTTTGATTTCTTTAAATGAGTATTTAGATTTAGAAATATCTGCCAATAAAAACATAATAAAGCAACCTTGCATAATTGTTTGGCGAATATCTTCTATATTTACTTCATATTTTGCTAATACATTTGAAATACCAGCTACAATTCCAACTCCATCAATGCCTGAGATTGTAACTATAATTTTATTATCTTCGCTCATTTTTGCTCCAATCTTATATTTATAAAATTATTTTATTTCTTGTATAAAAAGAGGGCAATTTTTTAAAATTTAAAATCTCTTTTCCCATTAGATATTTTATCTAAATTAGAAATAACTATTTTTTTAATATCTTCTTTTTCTAATTTGTTTAATTCTTTATTGATAAGATTATTTCCGTTATTTTTTGTGTTTTCAGAAGCATAATCTAAAAGATATTCTTTTAATGTCATAATTGCATTTGGGTGGCAGAAGTTATGTATTTGTTGGTCTTTGCATATTTCCATAAATCTTTCACCTGTTCTGTTGTTGCCGTAGCATGCTGTACAGAAACTTGGAAGGTAACCCAATTCAATCAACCAATTAATTACCTCGTCTAAAGTTCTATTGTCACTAACTTCAAATTGACTTGAATCTTCATCTTCTTCAGGCTCAGCATAACCACCAACACTTGTTTTAGAAGCCCCTGAAATTTGAGAAATACCTAAGTCTAAAACTTTTTCTCTACATTCTTTTGATTCTCTTGTAGAAATAATCATGCCTGTATAAGGAACTGCAATTCTGATAACTGCAACGATTTTTTTGAAAATTTCATCATCAATTGCGTTAGAGAATGCATTAGGATCAATGTCATCAGCTTTTTTAATTCTTGGAACGCTTATAGTGTGAGGTCCAACACCATAAACAGCTTCTAAGTGTTCTGCGTGCATTAAAATTCCTGCTAATTCATATTGATAGTTGTTTAACCCAAATTAAACACCTAAACCAACTTCATCAATTCCACCTTGCATAGCTCTATCCATAGCTTCTGTATGGTAAACTCGGAGGCCAAGCGGTCTTAGGAAGACAATGACTAGACCC
>JAZSQW010000076.1:0-14682 GCA_045538205.1 Candidatus Avigastranaerophilus sp.
TTCCCTTTATTACCTAAAAATACAGAAGAATATTGTAGTTTAGTAAAGAATATTGTAACTTCAATGGGTATTGAAACAAATGAAATTAGCTCAGAACAAGCCAAAGAGTTTAATAATGCAACCATTTCATTAGGGCAAACCTTATCTAAACTTTCGGACGAAGAATTTAATAGTTTAACAATCGAACAAGAATATTCAAAAGACCAATTCCTTCTTGATACATATAAATTAGTAAAAGATTTAGATAAAAATGAACGCCAAAAAGTATACGACTATTTTGGATTTGAATTACATCACAATAAAGATGGAGTTATTGTAGATAAAAGGAAAACAGGTTTTTCTATAACAAACTACCCTGCAAATTTAAATAACGGCAAAAAATTATCGCAAATTGAAAATGAAGAAACAAAACAAGTAATTGAACAACTAAGACCTTTAGTTATTAAATTCTCTGAAAACAACAAAATAATATCAAATAATAAAGAAATAGAATTTGCTTTAAATGAAATTGCTACAACTTTGCCTGAAATAAGAACACTGATAGGCAAAAAACAACACAGCACACATGATTTTGATGTATTTAAACACTCATTAAAAGTAATGCAAAAAATTAACCAAAATAAAGGGTTCGCAAAATTAAATGATAGTGATAAAAAAATATTATTAATTGCATCATTATTACACGATTGTACAAAAGCAGAGGGCAAAGTAGATATAACTCACGCAAAAGAAAGTGCTTTTGATACATATTATATTTCTAAAAAATTAGACTTAACTAAAGATGAAGAAACAAAATTATATTCATTAGTAAAACATCACGAATGGCTAAAAGACATGCCAAAAGGCGATGAAGATTATGAAGTTAAAAGAAGAATGTATCAATCTATCGCATATGATTTACATTATGGTAATTTATTTGATTTGGCTAAGATTTTTACAGATGCAGATTTAAGAGCAGTAAAAAACAATGATGATTACTGGTGGGATAAAAGCTTTAATTTTAGAAATGACACAGAAAAAATTGAAGAATTAATTTCAGAATTAAAAAAATCTCAACCATTATTGCCTGTAACAAAATTCCCAACAGCAAGCAGAATAAAAGAAGCTATCACAACAGTAAATGCAGATGGTTCAACAAATATTAAAGGTGTTTATTTAAGCCCTGAAGGATTAGTAGCATTAAAATTTAATGAAGTTGAAGAATGGGAAAAAATTGGCTTTCCTAAAGACTCTGTTTCTAAAGGGCTTACAGCGTTCAACGGTGACTATGAAAAAATAGATACAGGTAATATTAAATTTTTTGTTCATGGTTTAGATAAAAGTGGTGACCTTCGTAAATTTGATGCGTTTGCACTTCCTGATTCTGATGCATTATTGTCAGTAAGTTATGCAGAACGTCCTGAAAGCAAATATAGATTCTTTAGAACACAAGGTGTAATTGTTAACGCAGATGCAAAATATATTCACGGTGGTGGCGAAACAGACTCTGGTTCTGGCTGCAATAAAACAGTCGATGATTTCAAGAATAACTATGCATTTGGAACTGGAGATAGACACAACGATAGATTATTCATTTCAAACTTAATAAAAGAAAAATTATTCTTATCAGATAGAGAATATATGGAATTGGTTCAAAATAATATTAATAAACCAATTTCTGAAATCCAACCAGAAAAATTACAAAAAAGAATAGTTGAAGCTTTAGCTACAATAAATTCAAATACAAGAACGGGCAATCGTTCTTACAACGAAATGTATTTATCTAATCCTGAAGTTATGGGAGTATTTGCCTATGGTTCATACAATTGGGCAATTACAGACCCTATTGGTTTTATAAACAAAAAACCGGAATACTTAAAAGATTATGCTTTGGAAAAAGATATTCCTTATATAATTTTTGGAGACTAAAAGCAAAAAATTTTTTTACGAGTTTTCTTATCTACAAGAAAACAATTCGTTATGAAAATCTCCCCAATAAATATAAATTACAATAGCCAAACTCTTGCCCCTAAAAAACAACAAAATCAAAATACAAGGGGAAGTTTTGAACTGCCAAATTATGCCAAAACTAATGCTGTTCATTTTACAGGGCTTATATCATCATCAAAAGATTTATTATTTAACCGAGAAATAAAACAAAAATTACAAGAGAATGAAATTGAACTTGATAAAGGTAATTCTCAAATAACTACTCCCAAAAGAATGCTATTAGAAAAATTCTTTTCTGATGAAAGAATATATAAAAATGAACTTTTTAAAAATAGAATAAATGAGATTTTATATAACGTAAAAACAAAAGAAGAAGCCAAATTAAAAATAAAAGGCCTTGATGTTTATTTAACAAATAGTGAACGAATAAAAACAAGTACACTTGCAATTACATTAATTCATACAATAGCAAAGATAGAAAACGAACATCAACTTGACTTGATGGAATACGTATTCGCCAACAATGAAATATATAAGGACAAAACAAAAGGCAATATTAATGCAAGACATTTTTATTTAAGCAATTTTGAATATGTAGAAGAAGGTCCTCAAGCAGAATTATTTAAAACTGTTATTTCTGATGAAAAATTATATTCAAACTTAGGAGTAAATGATGCTTGCCCTCATTTATTTAAAGATGTTCATTCATATCCCCAAGTTGAATTTAAAAAGAAACTAATGAAAAAATATACTGAAAGCGAAGAACTTCAAAATAGCAAGGAAATCTCTTCAAGAATTGGTTGGATTGCTACTGCTACTAAAAATCAATATAGATATAATTTGTATAATAAAGTATTAGATAATAAAGATTTACACGATAAACTTTATGAATTCGCTCGTGTTATTGATAATCTTGAATATAATGAACAATATATGTTTTTAGACTATGTTCTTAGTGAAAAAGAAATATATAATTCAAGCTCGCTATGGAATTTTGCGGCAATGGCACTTGAAATCGAATCCGAAACCCAAGCTGAAGGTCGAATTAAAATGCTTAAAAAACTTAGTGATAAGGATTTTATAGCAAAATTCCCTACAGTTAACATATCAGATTGGAGAACAAAATTTGTTCAATCTATAGGTCCACTTAGTGATGTGGATTCTAAAATTGCTGTTTTAGATAAAATTTGTTCTGATGAAAGATTATATAAAAATTTAAGCCTTGTACCTTATATAGAAAATATTATAGAAGCTACAAATTCTGAAGATGATGCTAACAATTTTACTAAAATTTCTGATATTTATTTAAATAATCCTGATCTTTACGATAATCCAAATTTTAATAATCAGATTGGTGGACTTTTAAAAGAAGTAAATACTGACGAAAAGTTATATTTTGCAGAAAAAGTTTTAACAGATGAAACCTTCTATAAAAATAAAAAATTTATGAATGATTTTTATCATGCTTTAATAAATCTTCACCAAACAAGATACACTAAAGATAAAGATAAATTAGATATTTTTAATAAAGTTATTAATGATGAAGAATTACTAAAAAATAAAAATGTAATTAATAATCTTTCTAAAATTATGTTTTCTTCTCAATATGATTTTCACAGAGAAATGATAAATAAAGTTTTAGATGACAAGTTTTTTTACACCCAAAAAGCTTTTATGGATAATTTATCAAGCGTAATTCATAATATTGATAATGAATTTCAATGCGATTTCGCCCGTGAACTTTTTAAAGATAAAGAATTGATTAAGAATAAAAAATTCATGACGAATGCTGGCAGTATTATCTCTAATGTTTCTCCTCAAACAAAAAATTACGCTTTAATGTTAATAGAAGAATACAAAAAAGGCGAACTTGCTGCTGAAGATATATGGTATATTTTAGATTCATATCAAGATTTTACATATGAACAAGTAAAAAGAGCTCATAAAATTATCGGCAGGAAAAATTTAGAAGAATTATCAACTGATGAAAAGATAACAGCCTATAAATTTGTTGATGTTTATAAAAAAGATAATATTAATGAAATTACAACAGATGGCAAAAAGCACTTATTAAAATCACTAATTGCATTAAATTCATCATTATTTGAGAATTCAGATAATTTTTCTGAATTATATGAATTTTTCCCTTTATTACCTAAAAATACAGAAGAATATTGTAGTTTAGTAAAGAATATTGTAACTTCAATGGGTATTGAAACAAATGAAATTAGCTCAGAACAAGCCAAAGAGTTTAATAATGCGACCATTTCATTAGGGCAAACCTTATCTAAACTTTCTGATGAAGAATTTAATAGTTTAACAATAAAACAGGAATATCCAAAAGACCAATTCCTTATTGATGTTCATAAATTAGTAAAAGATTTAGATAGAAACGAACGCCAAAAAGTATATGACTACTTTGGTTTTGAATTACATCACAATAAAGATGGTGTTGTTGTAGATAATAAAGGCACAGGTTTTTCTATAACAAACTACCCTGCAAATTTAAATAACGGCAAAAAATTATCGCAAATTGAAAATGAAGAAACAAAACAAATTATTGAACAACTAAGACCTTTAGTTACTAAATTTTCTGAAAACAACAAAATAATATCAAATAATAAAGAAGTAGAAATTGCTTTAAATGAAATTGCAACAACTTTGCCTGAAATAAGACCATTAATTGGCAAAAAACAACACAAAACACACGATTTTGATGTGTTTAAACACTCATTAAAAGTAATGCAAAAAATTATGCAAAACCCTAAAACTGAAAATTTAAACGATAGCGATAAAAAAATATTATTAATCGCATCATTATTACACGATTGTACAAAAGCAGAGGGCAAAGTAGATATAACTCATGCAAAAGAAAGTGCTTTTGATACATATTATATTTCTAAAAAATTAGACTTGACTAAAGATGAAGAAACAAAATTATATTCTTTAGTAAAACACCATGAATGGTTTAAAGAAACACAAAAGAATAAAGAAGATGAAGCATTAAGAGAAAGTAATTTCAAATCTATTGCTTATGACCTACATTACGGTAATTTATTTGATTTGGCTAAAATCTTTACAGATGCTGATTTAAAAGCAGTAAAAAACAACAACGAATATTGGGCAGATAAAAATGTGTATTTTTTAAACGCATCAGAAAAAATTGAAGAATTAATTAAAGAACTAAAAAAATCTCAGCCATTATTACCTGTAACCAAATTCCCTTCAGCAAGCAAAATAAAAGAAGCTATCACAACAGTAAATGCAGATGGTTCAACAAATATTAAAGGTGTTTATTTAAACGCTGAAGGCTTAGTAGTATTGAAATTTAATGAAGTTGAAGAGTGGGAAAAAATTGGTTTTCCTAAAGATTCTGTTTCTAAAGGGTTTACAGCATTTAACGGCAACTATGGGGAAATAGATACAGGTAATATTAAATTCTTTGTTCATGGCTTAGATGAAAAAAGTAATCTTCGCAAGTTTGATGCTTTTGCACTTCCTGATTCTGATGCTTTATTGTCTGTAAGCTATGCCGAACGTCCCGAAAGTAAATTTAGATTTTTTAGAACACAAGGTGTAATTGTTAACACTGACGCTAAATATATTCACGGTGGTGGCGAAACAGACTCTGGTTCTGGCTGTTGTAAAACTATAACTGATTTTAAAAATGATTATGCATTTGAATCCGGATACAGACATTCTGACAGATTATTTGTTTCTGAGCTAATAAAAGAAAAATTACATATATCAGATAAAGAATATATGGAATTGGTTCAAAACAATATTAATAAACCGATTTCTGAAATCGAACCAAAAAAATATCAAAAAGAAATTATTGAAGCCTTAGCTACAATAAATTCAAATACAAGAACTGGCAATCGTTCTTATAACGAAATGTATTTGTCTAATCCTGAAGTCATGGGCGTATTTGCCTATGGCTCACATGATTGGAAAATTACAGACCCTATTGGTTTTATAAACAAAAAACCAGAATATTTAAAAGATTATGCTTTAGAAAAGGATATCCCTTATGTAATTTTTGGAGACTAAAAGCAAAAAATATTTTTATAAGGTTTAAAATTAACGAATTATGTATATAACATTTAATCCCCACACAAAGCCTATCGCTTTAAATAACAGAACAAACAATTCATATTTCAATAGAAGTATGAAATCTGATTGTGTTGAGCTTTCTTTTAAACGTAAAAAGAAAGATGCTAAAGGGGATTTGGTTAAAGATATTTGCAAGTTTGGATTTAAAGAAAATGAAGTTTTAAAAGTTTTAAGCGATACAAAATCACAAAATAAAATTAATGAATATATCGCAACAAATGGCAGAAATAATTTTAATCGTGAATTAACTTTAGGTGAAATTTTTACCTCTGTTGCTAATGATTTTACAGAACACGAAACAAATAAATACATAAAATTAAATGACTTAAATATAAAAGGTAAAACTCCTTTTGCACGATTATTAAAAACAAAAGAAGTTATAAATATTGCTAAAAATATAGAAATTGAAGATGTTCCACGATATCTTGAATTAGTAGATAACAATAGAAAAGGGGAACCATTTTTATCTGATAGTTTAACTCCAGCTAAAGTATTTAATTGTATTCATTTTGGCTATAACGATACACAAGCAGAAACATATCTTCAATTATCAGAAGAAGATTCCTATCTATTTTTTAAATTAGGCTGTGATTATAATTTAGGACCTATGGATATTCAATTTGTTTCTAATAAACAAAATTGTGAAGACTATTTATTTTTAACAAGTAAAGATGCCACAGAATTATTTTCACGTCCTTTAGACCACGAAGAAGCTATTGGAGTTATAGAATACAAGTTTAATAAAGAACAAGTTCAAACTTTTATAAATTATATAGACGCTAACGACGAAATAAATAATACAAACAAATATTTTACTCGTCCTATTTATTTTATAGAAGCATTAGAAGCAACCAGAGCAAATTTTGATAAAGAAAAAACGCAAAAGCTAATAAATGTAGTTGACAGTATGGATTATGCACATATAAATTACGGATATACTGCACAAGCCAAAATGGCACGCGAAGCTGTTGATATAGTTAATAATAATTTCTCTCAAGAACAAATAGAAGAATATAACTTTTTAAGAAAAAATCGATACTGCATTACTAATTCAAAAGAAATTCTTGATGTATTTACAGATAAGGAAAAATATTCTCGTTTTAAATTACTACAAAAAGAAAAAAACAATATAACCGAAGCACCAATGACTTTATCAGATGCTTTTAATGTAACTCTTCATGGTTTTGATGATGAAAAAGTTCAAATGTATGAATTTATTTTGCGTCCTGAAAATAATTACAGCAATTTCTTTATTTTGGGACTCTTTTCTAACAAAGAAAAATTTTCAAAATTTATTGACTTAAAAAAGACTCCACCAAAAGATATTGCAAGAGAATTAAGTGCTAAAGAAATTTTATACTGTATAGAAAAAGAATTTAACGAAGAAGAAATAAAAGAAACAGCTTTATTATTAAATGAATTCGAATCATTAGAAATGGTTAGCAAAATCCTTGAATTTAGTGATTATAAAGATGTTAAAAATATTAATGAATTAAATCTCACCCAACGCCGTGATTTATTGAAAAAAATTATTAAATTAAATAATGTTGTTCGTCCTGAAACAAATAAAACATATAGTCAAGAAAGATATAAATTAATACCAAGAACAGAAAAACAATTTAATAATATAGTTAAAGAATTATTTTTATCTATTGGTATTAATGATATAGGACCAATGGAATCAGGGCAAAATGAATTTATTGAATCAATTCAATCTATTGCTCAACAAGTAAAAACAACTGATATTGATAAAATTAATATAGATAAATTAACTTTACCGCAAACAAACAAATTAATTAATAATTTAACCAACGATAAATTACCACTAAAAGTACTAAAAAATGTGGTGAATAACCCTGAATTTAATAAATTAAGTGAAACAGATAAAAATGTTTTAATAATGTCTTCTTTATTAGTTAATGTAGCTAAATCAGAAGAAGAGAACCCAAAACTTAAAGAAGACTCTGCTTTTGAAGCATATTATATTTCTAAGAGTTTAGGTTTTTCTGAAGATGATAGCTTTAAAATTTATACTATGATTGCTAATAATAATTGGTATGAAGAAATTAAAAATTCAAATGGAAGACAACAAGAAATATTAGTAGAAGATACAGCTTTTAATTTAAGATATGGAAATTCACTTGAATTATCTAAAATATTCTGCAGAGCGAACTCAACAGAAGTAGATAATGTAGAATTTGATAAGATCGTTGATAAAATAATAGAAAAATTAAATGTTATAAAATCGACTCAAATTATATTGCCTCAAACAAAAATACCAAAAGCATCAGAAGCTAAAAATGTTAAAACTATGACTATTGGAGGGGTAACAAATAAAGTTTTATATATGGATTCAGCTAACGAAGACTTATCTATTTATGGATTTGAAAAAGGTGCTACAAAAGAAAATTGGCGTGCTTTAGTTCACGCATTTAGTACAGATAAAAATTTAAGTATACTTTCATCATTAAATGTTGTTGATACTGATTCAGTTTTAAGTTCTTCATATATAAGTACTAAAGAATACAAATGTTTTAGGGGTATTGGCTTAATTCTTGATGTTCTTTCAGACAATATAAATGCAGGATTATGGCGTGATTTTGGTTCTGGATATGCTAAATCTACAGAAAATATAAAAAGAGCTTATATTTTTCCTAATAAGGAAAATAAAAGAAAAGGATTTGGTTGGCAATATAGTCTTGCTGGTACAAGAAAATATATTCCTGATTTAATTAAAAAAGAAATGCAATTATCAGATGAAGAATATATTCGTAAAGCAGAAAAACTTCGTAACTGTAAATCGGTACAAGACATTGAAAAAATTGATAAAAATTTTGCCGATTCAATATTATCTATTTTTGATAAAGTTGGGCTTGGTCAACGAAGAGATGGCAGAAGATATAATGAAATTTTAGTTTCACAACGTAAAATTCAAGGTGCATTTGCTTATGACATGAAATACGAAGACGTTCCACCTTGGATGAGAAAATACGCACAAGATAATGATTTATTATTAATTATATTAGGTGAAAAAGAACCGAAAGAATCTACGCTTCAATAAATAGACGTCTGCCTACAATATTTTGTTTACCATTATAATAACCTGCGAAATAGCCACCTTTAACAGGGCGATTTACTGCATAATTGTTTCTTTGTGGTGATTGGATAAAAGGATTACGTTCAAAAGGATTGTAGCCTAAATTGTTAACATCTTTATTTTGTTTAGGTGCTACTGTAGGTGCATACATTACTTGCGCTAACATATTTTTTAAACTATTAATCATTCTTTTTACCTTTTATTACATACACATATTCTTTTTTAATGATAAAAAAGCTTTTGTCATAATTTTAACTTTTAATTGTTAAAAAATATATATTTTTCGGCAAAAATCATATAAATATATGAGCCAAAACAAACTATATTAAAGCTGTTGATATCTGTATTTCTTCAGCTTTTTCAACATCAAAAAATAATTTTGCTGATGACTTGAATTGTTCAGGAGCAGAACTAACTAAAAATTTAGGTTCTTGAACATCTTCTTCATTTAATAAGTTATCATTTTTTAAATCAGAAATAATGTAATTAACAAAATCTTTTGCAGGATTTATAAATAAATCTTCAGGCGCAAACTGTTTTAAAACATTCAATAAAAAAGGATAATGAGTGCAACCTAAAATAATTTTATCAACATTAAAACTCATCATTTCATCAAAATGCATTTTAATATTCTCAATTGATTTTTCATCATTTTGCAATTCATTTTCTACAATATTAACCCATTCAGGGCAAGCAATTTCAACCACTTCTATATTAGGATTAATTGCCTGAATATTTTTCTTATATGCGTGTGAATTTATTGTAGCCTTAGTTGCGAAAACACCAACTTTTTTAATATCAGAATTAGCAATAGTTTTAGCAACTGTTTGCACAACAGGATAAATTTTAAAATTATAATTATCTTTTAAAACATCGTAAGTAATAGCAGATGTTGTATTACAAGCCATAATTACAGCTTTAACATCTCTATTTTTAAAATAATCAAAAATACTTTTACTTATATTTACCAATTCATCAGGAGTTTTATTTCCATAAGGTAAATTTTTAGTATCACCAAAATAAATATAATTTTCTTGTGGCAACAAAGAATAAAGCTCTTTAAAAACACTTAAACCGCCAACACCAGAATCAAATATGCCTATTGAAGAATTATTCATTAGTTTCTTCCATACTCCATTAAATAATTGATGATACCCTCTGCAATGGCATTTGCTGAATCTTCTTGTCGTTTTGTAGAGGTCAAAGCATTCCTTTCCTGATCGTTAGAAATAAATCCTAATTCTAACAATACGGCAGGTGCTTCCGTGTGATTTATAACATAAAACTTAGACTTAAACAAGCCTCTATCTTCTGCATCTACATTTTGCATTAATTCTTTATGCATAATTTTAGCAACATTATAACCATTTTGAGTATAATAGTGCGTTTCAATACCATTAATTTCAGTTTTTACACTGGCATTTATATGAATGCTAACGTAAATATCTGCATTTCTACTATTTGCAAATTCTACCCTATCTGCCAAAGATAATGTTTTATCTGTATCACGAGTTAATAATACTTTTTTAAGCCCACGAGATTTTAATATATCTCTAACTCTTTGTGATATTTCTAAAGTCAAATCTTTTTCATAAACTCTATTTTTAATAGCACCCGTGTCATTTCCACCATGTCCAGGGTCGATTATTATTCGTTTGTTTTTTATTTTTGAAGAAACTAAATTTTCTACTTTTGGTTGTCTCTTTGGTTTTTTCTCCTTCTTTGGTTGAGGAACAACTATTAAATCTGTAAGAGACTCAGGTTTTTTTACTTGTTCTTTTGGCATAGTTGGAATTGTAGGACGTGGAACAACAACAGGTTTAGTAAACACTAAACGCAATTGTGATGTATTAAGTGTCTCATAACAATCAACCGTTTGATTACTCTTTACAGGAAAGCTAAACTTATAAACATTAGGATTCAATTGTTTTGCAATATATCCTGTTTTATTATTTAGGGCTACAGAATTAAATTTATTAACATCAAACTTGTATAAATTATAGAAAATAACATTCAAATAATTATCTTCACGTTGAATAGAATATACTATAGGCTTAGAAAACATCAAATTAATTGTATCTATTGCAGCATTAACAGTTTGCTCTTGAAAATATGATAACTCACTATTCTCATTAGCAAAATCAAGACTTAGCATTTTGTTTTTATTTGCAATTAAAAGTGTTTGCAAATTTGTTGAATAAACAGGTCTATAAAAATCTGGCGTTGTCGTTTTAATAACAATTCTTGCTACAGACGGAGAGAATTGTCCTATCTTAGCTGTTTCTGTTTCTGATATTCTTATTTCTTTATCTCTAATTTCTTGCAGAACAATAGTATTTGGCAAATCAAAAACTATTCTGGTTGGTTCTGATAAAATAAATGGTTTTTGAACATTAACAACACCTATACCAGATAATAATAAATTGCCACCTTTTACCACAACTTTTTCCAAGAAAAATCTTGATTTTAATCTTGCTTGTTTTTGCTCAATATTAGGTCTTACAAGTTGTTGACTACCTTCGTTAAATGCTTGTTGTACCTTATTAAAAATTTCATCAGATTCAGATGTTGAAGGAGTTTGAGGCGCAACTTGATTATCTTCTTGTATAACTTTTACATTGTCATTGTATTCATACAAACTTTCTTTTGATTCTTTATAAATCTGAGTCAAATACTTCTGTAATGGTATTTCATTACTCAATTTAATAATCAAATTATTCTTTATTTTTAACACCTTAATATTAGCGGCATCATATTTTTCTGAATTCCAAATAACAAGCCTTACTATTTTAGGGTCAACTGAATTTTGAGCTATTCTAACCTTTGTCAAACGGCTATTTTGCAATTCAAAAGTCGAATTAGGAAAAGTAATAATTGCATTTTCTATATCAAAAAAGATTCTATCTGGTTCAGATAAAACCCTTTTAGTAATTTTAATATCATTATAACCATCGGGGGCAGATGTTCCTAAAAATATAATGGAATCTGAGTTATCAAAATTAATACTATTCACTTTAAGAACAGGTTTAGGAATAGTAGGCAAAACATCATTAACTAATTGCTGTTGAACTTTTGGCAAAGCAATTGGTTGCTGAAGTTTTGGCAAAGCATTTGTTTGTGGTACTGATGGTGTTTTTATAACGGCAGGCACTTGCGACTGTATTGGTATTGGTCTTGAAGGTTCTGCCACAGGTATAATATCAGCATAACAAATACCCTTAAATAAATTTAAGGTTAAAATAAAACTAAAAATATATATGAAAATAAAGAATAATCTTCTTATCCACATATCATAATAATAAACTTTATTTGATTTTTAGCCAAAATTTTTACAAAATTTAGTCACCAAAAACAATTAGTGGCATATCTTTTTCAACTGCATTTTTTCTAATAAAAGAATATATATTTCTTTCATCATTTACAAATTCTTTTATATCTCCAACTTTATTATTAGAAGAATATGCAAAATACCCCATAATATCTGGGTTTGATATATACATTTCATTATAAGAACGATTACCTTTTCTTACAAGAGAATTTATTTTTGCTAAAGCATTAACTATTTTCTCTTGTAACTCTTTTGGTTCAATATCGGTAAATGGTCTATTTTTATATTTTTCTACTAATTCTAAATATTCATTATCTGATATTCCAAGTTCTGTTTTTATCAAATTAGATACAAATATTCTATCAGAATATCTTTGGGAGCCTTCATAAGCATAGTTATTTTTAAATTTACCAATATCTTTACCACAGCCAGAACCTGAATCTGTTTGACCACCACCATGTACATATTTTGCATCTGTATTTAAAATTACACCTTGAGTTCTAAAGAAACGATGCTTGCTTTCCGGACGCTCTGCATAACTAACACTTAATAAAGCATCAGAATCTGGAAGTGTAAATGAATCAAAATTTGTTAATTGAGTTTCGTATTCAAGACCATGAACAAAGAAATGGATATTACCTGTATTTATTTCTTGTTCAATTATTTCATTATCTTTATCAATTTTCCTTGTTTGAATAATGCCCTTTGAAATAGAACCTTTTGGGAAACCTATTTTTTCCCAAGTTTCATTTTCTACTTCATTATATTTAATTATAACCATTCCATTTTCATCTACATAAACACCTTTAAGATTAGTAGAATAATCATCATTAACAACAGTTATAGCCTCTTTTATTCTACTTGCGGCTGGCAATGGTGTAACAGGCAATAATGGTTGAGAAGTTTTTAAAGAACTAATTAATGAATCTATTTCTTTAGATATATTTTCAAAATCAAGTTTATATCTTTCAAAAAATCCATCATTATTTCTTACAGCTTTTAAATCAGCTTCTGTAAATATTTTAGATAGTTCAAACAAGTTATCATAATGTAAATCATAAGCTTTTGATTTAGTTTCTTTTTCTCGTTTTTCCATCTCTGATTTAGGTATTTTATTTATATCAGCTAACCATTCATGTTGTTCTATTAAACTATATAATTTTATCCTCTCATCTTTTGTCAAATTAAATTTTTGAGAAATGTAAAATGCATCAAAAGCACTTTCTTTCGCATGAATAGGATCTACATTACCTTCACTTTTTGCACTATCATGTAATAAAGAAGCAAGTAATATTATTTTTTTATCACGATCATCTAAAGTATTAAATTTAGGATTTTGTACAATTTTTTGCATTACTTTTAAAGAATGCTTCATAATATCAAATGATTGAGTTCCGTGTTGAGCTTTACCAATAAATGTTCTTATTTCAGGCAATACTGCTACTATTTCGTTCAAAGACTTTTCAATTTCTTGATTGTTACAAGTAATTTTATTTTTTTCTATAAATCTATTTACATAATATCGAACCACATTGATAGCTTTTTGGGTTTGTTCATTTTCAATTTGCGAAAGTTTAACACCATTATTTAAATTCATTGGATAACCAATAATTGTATATCCTGTAGAAGTTTTATTAGTTTGTTTTAATTCAAAACCAAAGTAATCATATACTTTTTGTTGTTCAACAGGTGATAAATTAAACTTGCGCATAATAAATAAAACACTTTGTATAAAACTATCTTTTGAAAATTCTTGTTTTATTGTTAAACTATTAAAATCTTCATCAGAAAGTTTAGATAAAGTTTGTCCTAAATTTATAGTGGCATTATCAAATTTTTGTTCTTGGTCAAGAGTTATTTCATTTGTTTGAATACCCATTGATTTAACAAGACTTTTTAATAAAGTGCAATATTCATTAGTATTTTTAGGAACTAATGGAAAATCTTGTCTTAGTGTATCACCAATTTTAAATAAATTAATATTTTGCCTCATTAAATTCCTTAAAAGTACTTTTTTATCTTTTAAAGGAATTTCATTTATATTATTTATTTTGTATAATTTAGAATTTCTTACAAAAAATATTAAATTTTCAGCTGATAAACTATTTAACTTATCTCTATTATTTATTTTAGAATAATTTTCTTTACCCATATAATTAAAATCAGCAATATCAAGATTTTTAATTGCTTCTTCAAATTCATTCAAAGTAAATGC
>JAZSQW010000068.1:0-3745 GCA_045538205.1 Candidatus Avigastranaerophilus sp.
TATCGAAAAGAGTGATGATTGTGACTGTTTTGCAGTAGCCAGCAAGCATTAAAGCGTATTGCATAGCACTGTTTGCGTCGCCGATAACTGTTACATCTTTGTTTGCAAAGAATGGACCGTCGCAAATTGCACAGAAATAAATTCCATGACCGATGAACTTTTCTTCATTTTTAAGACCAAGTCTTCTTGGACTTGCACCAGTTGCTAAAATCACAGACTTTGCTTTATAGGTGTTGTAGTTTGTTTTAACTGTGAAAACATTGTCTTTCTTGTCAATTTTTTCAACGGTTTCAATTTCAAACTGAACGCCAAGGTTTGAGATTTGTTCAAATGTCAAATCTGCAAGTTCTGTTCCTGAAATTTGTTGAATGGTTGGGTAGTTTTCAACCTTTGGTGACATTGAAATTTGACCACCGATTGTTTCTTTTTCAATTACTAATACTTTTTTATTGTTTCTCAAACAATAAAGGGCAGCAGTCATGCCTGCCATGCCACCGCCCACAATTATTGTATCTAACATATTTTAGATGTTTCCTTCGATATATTTTTTGATGTCAGAAATATTTTCAAGTTTGATTGTATTTCCTGATTTGTCTGTAACAAACATTGTTGGTGCTTTTGTTACATTATATTTTTTTGTAAGGTCTGCACTTTCTTGTGCATCGATGATTTCAACTTCAATTCCTGCTTTTGAAAGAAGCATTTTTGCCATCTTGCAGTTTGGACAAGTTTTTGTTGTGAAAAGAACTGGTCTTGTGCTTGTGTTTGGCAACACCACTTCATTGTTTGTGCTTGGGTTAGCAAGAGGTGGATTTTCTTTGCATTTGCAAAGGTGTGAACGTGAAATATCATATTCTTTTCTTTGTTTGAATTCTTGTGATTTTCCATCATTCCAGTTTTGAACCGGTCTATAATATCCAGTGATTCTACTATATACTTCTGTTTTCTTTCCACAAATAGGACAAGTGAATGCTTCACCAGTAATATATCCATGATCAGGGCAAACAGAATATGTAGGAGATAATGTATAATAAGGAAGTTTATAGTTTTCGGCAATCTTTCTAACTAGATTAGCCGCTGCTTTCCAATCAGGAAGTTTTTCACCTAAGAAAGCATGGAATACTGTTCCTGAAGTGTATAATGTTTGAAGTTCGTCTTGAATTTGTAATGCTTCAAAAATATCTTCAGTGAACCATACAGGTAAGTGTGATGAGTTTGTATAATAAGGAGTTTCTCCTTCTTTTGCAGCAGTAATGATATCCGGATAACGTTTTTTATCATGTTTTGCTAATCTATAAGTTGTAGACTCAGCCGGTGTTGCTTCTAAGTTGTATAAATCACCATATTTTTCTTGATAGTCAGAAAGGCGATTTCTCATATGATTTAATACTTTAATTGAGAATTCTTGAGTTTCTTTATGAGTCATATCTTTACGAAGCCATTTAGCATTTAAACCAACTTCATTCATACCGATTAAACCGATTGTTGAAAAATGGTTATTAAATGTTCCAAGATATCTTTTTGTATATGGATATAATCCTTCTTCTAATAATTGAGTAATAACTTCTCTTTTTACTTTTAATGAACGTGCAGAAATATCCATAATCTTATTTAATCTATTGAAGAAATCTTCTTCATCAGTTGATAAATAAGCGATACGAGGCATATTGATAGTTACTACACCTACAGAACCAGTTGATTCACCTGAACCGAAAAATCCACCTGATTTCTTTCTAAGTTCACGAAGGTCTAATCTTAAACGACAACACATACTTCTAACATCGCTTGGTTCCATATCAGAATTGATATAGTTTGAAAAATATGGAGTACCATACTTAGCTGTCATTTCAAATAATAGTCTATTGTTTTCTCTATCTGACCAGTCAAAGTCTCTAGTAATTGAATAAGTAGGAATTGGATATTGGAAACCTCTACCATTAGCGTCGCCTTCAATCATTGTTTCAATAAAAGCTTTATTAACCATATCCATTTCTTTTTGACAATCTTTATATTTAAAGTCCATTTCTTTTCCACCAACAATGGCATTTAATTCAGCTAAGTCATTTGGAACAACCCAGTCTAAAGTAATGTTTGTAAATGGAGCTTGTGTACCCCAACGAGAAGGAGTATTTACACCATAAATAAATGATTGGATACATTGTTTAACTTGTTTATAAGTTAAATTATCAACTTTAACAAATGGAGCTAAATAAGTATCAAATGAAGAAAATGCTTGAGCTCCAGCCCATTCGTTTTGCATAATACCTAAAAAGTTAACCATTTGATTACATAAAGTAGATAAGTGTCTTGCTGGTGAAGAAGTAATTTTACCAACAACGCCACCTAAACCTTCTTGAATCAATTGCTTTAATGACCAACCAGCACAATAACCAGTAAGCATTGATAAGTCGTGAATGTGAATGTCTGCATTTCTATGAGCTTCTGCAATTTCATCATCATAAACTTCTGATAGCCAATAATTAGCTGTAATAGCGCCAGAGTTTGATAATATCAATCCTCCAACAGAATAAGTTACAGTTGAGTTTTCCTTTACTCTCCAGTCATTAATTTTTAAATAGTTATTTACTAAAGCTTTATAATCTAAGAAAGTATTTTTAGCTTTACGTACGTTTTCGTGTTGACGACGATATAAGATGTATGCCTTGGCTACATCATCATAACCAGCTTGAATTAATACTGTTTCAACGCTATCTTGAATATCTTCAACGTGAATCAATTCTTCTTTGATTTTGCTTTGGAAATGAGCTGTAACTTTCAATGCCAAAAACTCAATTGTTTGTTCTGTAAATTCTTTTTGTTTTGCAACGAAAGCGCTTCTAATTGCGTTGATGATTTTGGTGATGTCAAACTCTTTAATTTTTCCATCTCTTTTAATAACTTGATACATACTTTGTCTCCTTGAAATTTTTTGCTAGTCAACCCCTCTAAGCGAGGCGTTTTTGATATTTTGTTTAACAACTTTTAAGCACAATTGAAGTTCGTCTTTACTTAAAGGAGATAACCCTTTTTGCAAAACGCTATCTTTATCAAGATAAGATTGCAAATAGTAGTTTTTAGCTCCTTTAATGTTTTCTGATATTTGTTTAAGATCATCTAAAGTATGAAATTGTTTTACTACAGTAGTTCTAAACTCATAATCAATAAAACTAGTTAATAAAATATTTATACTTTTTTTGATCTTGTCTAAATCGACATTGCAATTTGTACTTAGTTGATACTTTTCAAATGTGTTTTTTATGTCCATAGCAACGTAATCAACTAGGTTTTCTTCAATCAAAGATTGAAGAACATCTGGAAATGAACCATTTGTATCAACTTTTACTTTAAAACCTTTTTCTTTAATCTTTTTTATAAAAGGAATTATTTCTTTGTTCATCAAGGGTTCTCCACCAGTAATAGCAACACCGTCTAGTAAGCCTTTTCTTTTATCTAAAAAAGCAAAGAAATCGGCTTCGCTAATAAAGTTGTCAGAGCTTTTACAAATTAAAGATGAATTATAACAAAAGGGGCAAGAAAAATTACAACCACTTAGAAAAACCAAACAAGCCACATGGCCAGGGTAATCAAGTAAAGTCATTTTTTGAAGTCCTGAAATTGTCATTTTGTAATTCACATCCTTAAAATTGTGTAGTCTAATAGTATCATATTTTCTTACAGAAAAAAACAAAAAAATAAATAATTTTTTTAGGCAACAATAATGACGATTTTTGTCTATTTATTTTTC
>JAZSQW010000038.1:0-8032 GCA_045538205.1 Candidatus Avigastranaerophilus sp.
ACATTTGAAGTAAACACGGCAGATGAATCGTACATAGAATCAACAATGGGATTGCCTATTGATGAATATGGATTTTTGGAAATATAAGTAAAGGGAAAAATTTGAAATCAATTATAGACCAATATAGAAATAATATTAGAAAAATTATTTCTACAATGACCGGTTCTGAGAACGAAGATATAGAGCAAGAAGTATATATAAGAACCTGGAAAAATATAGACAAATACAAAGAAAATGGAAAATTTAAAAGCTGGATTAACACAATTACAGCTAACCTTTGCAGAGATTATTTAAAATCATCTCACTTTAAACAAGCTAAAAATTTTGTAACAGAAGAAGATGATTTAATACAAATAAAAGACGAAAAAACGAACATTGAAAATACCTTCATACAAAAACAACGACAAAAAAGAATAATGGACGCTGTTGACAGCTTAAAACCAAAATTCCGAGAAGTAATAGTTATGTATGAAATGAAAGAAATGAGTTACGAAGAAATATCTGAAAAACTCAAGTGCCCAATTGGAACAATAAGATCAAGATTATTTAACGCGCGAAAAGAACTTAGTATTATATTACAAGATTTAATTTGAAAGGATTAAAAATGAACAAAAAACTTTTATTACCTGCCTTAAGTTTAATGATTTTATCAACATCAGCAATGACTTGTATGGCAGCAGATGTAGACTGTCCAGAAAAACAAAAAGCACCTATGGGTTTCCATCATAAAATGCCACCAAAACATTTTAAACATATGCCACCACGTGGAGAATTTAAAAATCCAAAATTCTCTGCAGAGCACAAAGCAAAAATGGAAGCTAAAAAAGCAGAATTTGAAAAACGTTTAAATCTTACAGAAGAACAAAAACAAACAATAGAAGCAAACAAAATTAAAGATAGAGAAAAAATGGCTCCTATTATGAAAGATATTAGAGAAAAACAAAAATCTTTCAGAGCAATAGACACAAATCCTGATTTAACAGCAGAACAAAAACAAAAAGAAAAACAAAAAGTTAAAGCAGAAATTAAAGCATTAAAAGGTCAAGCTGACAAATATAGACAAGAAAATATGAAAAACTTTGAAAATGTTTTAACACCACAACAAAAAACAGAATTTGAAAAAATTAAAAAAGAACAAAAACAAGAAATGGAAAAAAAAAGAATTGAACACATTGAAAAAATGGAACAATTCCATAAAGACCAACTAAAAAAATTGCAAGAAGCAAAGAAAAATCCACCAAAGTTTTAATCGTTTAAGGATAAACAAGTAATAAGAGAGAGGCTTTTGCCTCTCTCTTTTACATAAATAATATTATAGGTATATTTTTATTAGAAATATTTTCCCCGTCATGCTGAACTTGATTCAGCATCTTACCAATTCTCAAATAATACATGTATTTCCAAAATGGAAAGACCCTGAAACAAGTTCAGGGTGACGTAAAACAGTATAAAAATAAAAATGAAAATCATTGAAATAATAACGTAATTTTATTTAATGAAGCAAACAACACGGCAATTCACTGTTTGAGTTCTGAAAGAACGAGTTTGAATTGCTTTTATGCTGAATTTAATAAAATAGTTATTATTGAACCGATTAGAGTTTTTATTTTTTACTGTTTTATCATTGTTAATTTCTTAAAAATTGAAATAATATTTTATTCTACCCATTTAAAGCTTTGTACGTATCCAGATTCATTAATATTACCATCAATAATTGCTTGGAAAGTTTTCGCCTCGTATTTACCATTTGTAAAAGCAGGTATTTTTTCTACATTTTCAACAATATCTTTTCTATTAAAATCAAGCATTGAAATACCAGGAATTAATTTAAAGAATGAATTTAAAGAAGTATTACCCACAGCCCCAAAGAAAGTAGAAATACGTTTTGATAAATTTCCTAAAATTTCCAAATCAGCGTGAGTATTCAAAATATCAAAATCACCATGAATATACAAGCTTAAATTATCGCCCTGTGAAAAGATTTCTATATTTTTAACAATTCCCTCTTCAATTACAGCTTGACCATTAATATTTGAGAAGTGACCAGTTTTAACCAAATTAAGTAATTCTAAAATATTATTCAAAGAAAAACCTGTAATACCTCCTTTAACAATATTACTTGCTCTTAAAAGATATTCCAAAGAACCCAACTTAGGCATTTTCCCATCAGCCATATCAAAATATATAGCACCTGAAAGATTACTAATTATCTCTTCATTAGTTGTACCTTTCGAAGCCAAATAAATCTTTCCATTAGCATTTCCATATATTTGATTTTTTGCATCGAATAACGTTTCTGCAACATAATTTGCATCTACATTATTCAAATTAAAATCACTGGACATTGTAGAATCATTTAAATTGTATGAAAGTTGACCTTCAATTTTTCCCTTGCCTACATCTAATTTCAATGTATCAGCCAACAAAACACCATCTTCATCAATAGAAAATTTAGCTTGTAAATTCTTAGCTTTCAAATCTTTTACAATAGTTTCATCAATATCTACTGTACCATTTTTTATAGATAAACGTGATAAATCAATATTCTTAATCGCATTATCCTTATTCATAGCTTTATGTGTCTTAGATAATTGCTCTATTAAAACATTATTATTAAGTGTATCCATTTTTATATTCAACGAATTAATTTTTGGTTTCCCATTTAGCTCATTTTCCATCGCAGAACTAATAGAAACCCTTGAATCGCCTATAAAACCAAAAGAATCCAAATGAATAGCATCTTCATTTCCAATAATTCTAATATTTTTTATAGACATATCAAATAATGGAACATTAATATTTTTAGAATCAATCTCCCCAATAAACTTACCAGCTTTTGTTTTTAAATCAGTAGTATATTTCAAATCACAATTTAATGTACCTTGTGTAAAGAAAGGCTTCTTTAACAATAAATTTAAAATTCTTGCTGATAAATTTTTATGTGTTTTTATAGAAATTTCTTTTGGAATAAACAAATTATCTGAAGTTTTTATTAAATTCCCATTTACAGTTGCAAAAGTAATAGGATAAACTCTATTGTTTTGAGAAGAAATATATTTAATATAATCAAAATTTCTAATATTTATCGTATCTTTATCAAAATCTATTTTTCCTGTAAATTCACGTTTATCACCAATTTCACCCAAGCTAATTTTTTCATATCTTATATCTGAATCTGGATTTAAAAGCAATTTCGGCTCAATATGTAATTTAGACAAAGTCGCATTAAATTTTGTTGTTAAATTAACATCACCCACAACTTCAAATTTATCTGAAACAAACTTAGGCAAATGATTTTGAATAAAATTATTAGTAAGTTTAGATGTAAAATAACCATTAAATACTGGTTTAGATGATAAATTATTTGCAGAAAACGTACCAAATAAAGGAATATCACCTATTTGCGCAGTCATATTATTAATAAATACATTATTATTTTTTATAAATACAGAAAACTCATCAAAAGAAAACGGAATAGAAGTTCTCAATTGTTCCATATATAGTTTTAAAATATTAACTTCACCATTAAAAATATTCTTATTAATAGATAAATCTATATTTGCCTTGCCAGAATAATTTTTAAATTGCTGCAAAACTTTTTGAACTTCAGTTGGGAAAATAGTTATTTTCTTATTATCACTAAATGCACCCAAATCAAAATTAGAACTTACAAAGTTAAGATTATAAATCGGATTAACAGTATCAATATGTTGAACATTCCCATCTACTTTTAAATTACCACCAAACAAATCAGCTTCAACATCATTTACAGTAACTGTTGCATCTTTCATAACAACATTACCTTTTTTTGCTTTTAAGCCACCATTTGTGTTATCTGGCAAAAAGTTCATTTTCGCATAAGCTTTATCTGCAACAAAATCAATAGCTTTAGCTTTATATTTAAAATACAAATCATGTTGAGATTGAATATTATACAAGAACGATAAATCAGGATATTCTTTCGGATACAAATAAGATTGAGTTAAAAACATTATTGTATCTTTTAAATTAACCTTATCACTTACAACTTCAATATCGATATCAGGAATTTTTGTTTCTGCATCCATTAAAATGTTACCAGTAAGTTTTACAGGTGAAGTGCCCACAAAGCCAGTAATATTATTCAAATTAACTTCCGTCTCAGTAAAATCAACAATTCCTTTAATCTTTTGAAGAGGGGTATAAAAACCTTCAATAGTACATTCATCATCAAACAAATAAACAGAGCCTTTTACTTTCATATCAGTAAAAGCTTCTTCTGGTGGCAATGGTGGTTGACCATAAGGTACAGGAGTAATATTAGCTTTTATATTAGTAAATAAACGTACAGGACCTGATGCTTTAGTTAAAATAACCAAACCTGCTTTTACATCTTTTAAAAGTGTACTATTATTAACTATCTGCAAAATATCTTCGCTTTTAGCGATTGGAGTTGAAATATTAAAATCTAAATTATCATTAATTTTAACTTTGCCTTCAACATCTAAAAAATTACCTTTAGCAAAAGCTCTATGTGTTTTAACCGAAATAACATCACCATTAAAATCAACTCTGCCTTTACCGTTAGTAAATTCACCATATATTCCATTGTATGTTAAACGAGCCCTATCAAATTCACAATAACCATTTGCATCAATGAAATCTATAGAATTTTTAATATCTAAATCCAAAATACCTTTACCTGAAATAATATCCATATCAGGAATAGGTCCTAATTGAAAAGCAAAAATTTTACTAACAGGAACAACAATTTTTTTAGCCAAAGGCAAATCAACTTTTTCTGTAGATTTAATTTGAATATGATTAATGCCTTCACGGAACATATACGTATAACCTTTTACGGTTATTTTTTGATTATTAAAAGCATCAACAAGAATATCCATATCTAAAGTACGTTTATTGAACTTTAAATCTACAGTAGCTTTATGTAAATGATGAATATCTTTCTCTAAAACGTGAACATTTCTTGCTTTTACAAATCCTTCAATATCAGGAGCAGGAATTATACCTTTTGCATGAATTTTTGCTGTAACATCACCATAAACCCCATAACTCTTAACTTTTTGAATCATCAAATTACGTTTAACTAAATTAGGAGGTAAAATTGGCACTACATTTTCTGCTTTTGAATTTAGCAATTCAAAATTCATATCTATTTCACGTTTTTTACCAAATTTAAAACTACCATCTGTTTTAAAGTTTACTTTATCCGCCTTAAATTTAACCGAATTAAAATCGATAACATTATCTAAAAGACTAAAATTTGCGTTCAATATATTGTCGCCTTTAGCAACAATATAATTCTCCCAACCTTCTCTGTCATAAACAACATTTTTAAAATTTGTATTTAAAATAATATTATTTTTGCCATTTTTCTCTTCTGCAGTCAATTGAATATAATCAAAAACACCTGCAAATTTTGTTGATTTTTTATCTATATATTTTTGAACAAAAGGTTTTAATTGAGTTAAATTCAAATTAGAAACAAAACAACTTCCTGCAATTAAATTTTCATTTATACTCTTATTAAAAGGGAAACTTGAAGCAATTTTCACATCAAATTTAGATGTTTTTTGATTTTTACTATTAATTTCACCTTTTAAATTAAATTGGGTTTTCTTTTCTTTTTTATCTACATCAATAATTAAAGGTAATGAATTTATTTCTATTTCATCATTAAGTTGTTTATCTGCGAATTTAACATTTAAATTATTTATCTTAATTTTATTTTTATTCAATTGTAATGATAAAGATTTTTTCTTTTTAGATGGGAAAAGCTTTTCAAAATTAAAAACCCCATCTTTATCTTGTTCAATATTTAAAGCCAAACTATCTGAATAAACATGTTTTATATCTAATTTTTTAAACAATAATGGAAATAATTTAATTTTTGCATTAACTTTTTCAGCACTTAAAAAACTTGCTTGAGATTCTTTATCAACAATATCAAACTTTTTAGCCTTAAAAGATAAAGCAGGAATAACATGTGTTTTTATTTTTAAATCAGAGTAACCTATATTGGCATTTGTTTTAGAAGCAATAACATTTTTAATCAAATCAGTTTTTGCAATCTGATTAAAGGAAAAAGGAATTACAAATAAATAAACACATTCTAAAACGAATATGGTAATGAAAATTTTAATTAATTTATTTATAAAATTTTTATTAATCTGCATTCAATACTTCTACCGATGAAATCCCTATAGATATTATATTATCCACAAAATAAAAGTTCAAATAAAGAACTACTTTTTCAAGATAAAAAAGCAATAAAAAAACCGATTGATATCGGTTAAATTTTCATATATCAGAGAGAGGAATCAGAGAGAGAGAACACCTATCACCAAAAGTATGGTAAATAAACCTTTTTTAATGCCCTCATACTTTATATATTCCCTAATGTTAAGTTTTTCTATCGTGTACTTTTTACACTTGTAACAAAAGTTTACAATTACTTTTATTTAAAACACGAAAAACCCAACATACGTTGGGTTTTGATATATTATATAAAATCAAATTATGCTGTTGTAGAATATAAACAATCTTGTCTTTCAAAAGGATTTTTTTCAGCTACAATTTGTTCTTGTTGTTTTTGAGCAATTTCTCTTTCAGTTGGGCCTGTGATTTTTTCTGTAATTTTACCGGCTACGAATGAACCTAACATACCGCCTACAAAGCCAACTACAGAACCAACTACTGTACCAATACCTGGGCAAATCGCTGTACCGATTGCTGCACCAGCTTTAGCACCTAAGATATAACCAGCTGTATCACCAACAATTCTTACAAATGATTTAGCAAGTTGTTTAAAGCCTTGTTTTGGACCTAACTCTTTAAATGTAGGAATAACTTCTGTCATCATTTCAGAAATACCACTGAATACAAGCATCATGCCTGCGCCAGATGTCTTCATTAATTTACTAAATTTTCCACCAACTTTTGCAAGTTGTGGGAATTTTTTAGCGATTGCAGCACCTGCTTTTTCAAATGGTTTTTTCAATGCAGCAGTAGCACCTGTTAATTTAGATGGTGCTTTTTTAACTGTTTCTTCTGCCACTTCTTCTACAACTTCAGCTGCTACTTTAGTTGGTTTTTTAACTTCTTTAAATCTTTTTGCAACTTCAGATCTCAAATCTGAATATGCTTTTTGATTTTTCTCAACTGCACCTAAATAATCTTTGATTCTTGTTGTTAATTTGCCTTCACCTTTAAACAATTGTTTTTTTGCAGCATCTAAAGTTTGTTGAAGTTGTTTCATTCCATCAGAATAAATTTTACCTTCTAATTTTTTATTTTTTCTCAATAAATTAATAAAAGGGATACCTTCAAAAAGTGCTGCTGCTGATAATCCAGACTTAATAGTTGATGCGAAACTATCAGTTGGACCTTCTTCTGTTACTTGTTTTGCCGGAGTACTTGCAACATTAGGATTTGTTGCTGTACCAACAGGTACTTGTATATTTGGATAACGATTTATTGTATTTAAACTTACCATAATAAATTAAAACCTTTTCCCTTCACACTAACTTACTTATATAAAGTATTTTTTTATTCCAAAATTTACTTTTTATTTAACAATTGTTAAGTTTGTAAATTAGCTATAAAAATTCAATATTATTATGTGTTTTGTGCTAAAATTTATATTAATTGGGGATATTATGAAATTAAGTTTAAATAACATAATAAAAGCTACAAATGCTGTTTTGGTAAAAGGTAAAGAGAGCGAGAAAGAGTATAATTTTTCAACCGATACTCGCACTATTGAAGCAACTCAAATCTACCTTCCATTAAAAGGTGAAACTTTTGATGGCGAAAAATTTATTGAAAATGCACTTGAAAAAAATATTGATGGTTATTTTACATCTGATAAAAACCTCATTTTCGACAAAGCAAAATTTGTTTTATACGTTCCCGATACTAAAATTGCTTATTTACAATTAGCTAATTTTTATAAAAAACAAATTAATCCATACACAATTGCAATTACAGGTAGCAGTGGCAAAACAACTGTAAAAGAAATGATGTACAGTGT
>JAZSQW010000116.1:0-4484 GCA_045538205.1 Candidatus Avigastranaerophilus sp.
AGCTGAAACAGTAAAAGGAAAAGGTGTTTCATTTATGGAGAACCAAGCAGGTTGGCATGGTAAAGCTCCTAACGATGAGCAACTTGAAATGGCATTAAAAGAATTATCATAGGTGATAGAATGGCAGAATGTAAATCAGTAAGAAGTGCATACGGAAAAACTTTAGTTGAATTAGGAAAAGAGAATAAAAATATTGTTGTTTTGGATGCTGACTTATCATGTTCAACACAAACACAAATATTCGCAAAGGAATTTCCTGAAAGATTTTTTAACGTAGGTATTGCAGAACAAGATTTAATGACTACAGCAGCAGGACTTGCTTGCACAGGTAAAATTCCATTTGTTTCTACATTTGCAGTTTTTGCGTCAGGTAGAGCTTGGGAACAAATAAGAAATACAATTTGCTATTCAAACCTAAACGTAAAAATAGCAGCAACTCACGGCGGAATTACAGTTGGTGAAGATGGTGCAAGCCACCAAGCACTTGAAGACATTGCGCTAATGAGAGCCATTCCAAATATGACAGTTATTGTGCCTGCCGATGAAGCAGAAACAATTGCTGCCGTAAAATATGCCGCAGAAATAAAGACACCAGTTTATATAAGAATATCTCGTTCAAACCTTCCTGACGTTTTTGAAAGTGGACACAAATTTAATTTCCCAAAAGCAGACGTAATACAAGAAGGAAATGATATCACATTAATCACAAATGGTGAAACATTAATTGAAGCTATAAACTGTGCTAAAATGTTAAAAGAAAAAGGGATAAGTGCAGAAGTAATAAACATGCCGGTTGTGAAACCATTAGACAAAGAAACAGTTATTAAATCTGCAAAGAAAACAAATAGAGTATTTACAATAGAAAATCATTCTATTATTGGTGGTTTAGGAAGTGCGATTTCAGAAGTACTTTCAGAAGAATATCCAACAAAAGTAACAAAAATTGGAACGAATGACGAATTCGGACAAAGCGGAACAGCAAAAGAATTAGTTGATTTTTATGGCTTGACTGCAGAAAAACTTACAGAAAAAATCATAGGACTACTTAAATGATTCAATTGAGAAACGTATATAAAAAATATAAAGATAACTATGCATTGCAAAACATCAATTTAGATATTATGGCAAGTGAATTTGTTTTCTTAACAGGTTCATCAGGGGCAGGAAAATCTACATTGATGAAATTGTTATATAGAGAAGAATTACCAACATCAGGAACAGTAATGATTGGTAATATTAATATTGCAAAATTACCAAACGATAAAGTTCCAAATATTAGAAGATGTATGGGTATTGTATTCCAAGATTACAAATTACTTCAAAACATATCTGTATATGACAATATTGCATATGTTATTAGAACATTAGGTATGCGTTCAAAAGAAATTCAAGAAAGAGTAACAGGCGCTTTAAAAGTTGTAGGGTTACTAAATAAAATGAACGCAAAACCTTGCGAATTATCAGGTGGAGAACAACAACGTGTAAGTATTGCTCGTGCAATAGTAAACGGTCCACCATTATTAATTGCCGATGAGCCAACAGGTAACTTAGACCCTAAAAACTCAATGGAAATTATGCAAATTCTTGAACAAATCAACGAAAAAGGTATTACGGTAATTGTATCAACACATGATAGAGATATTGTTGATTACTTTAGAAAGAGAGTAATTACAATGTCAAATGGTCAAATTATTCGTGATGTACAGGCAGGTACTTATGAATAGAAAAAAAATGATAAAAGAAACAGTAAAAAAACATATTCCACAAAGACATTTATCTTCTATAAGAATAATGTATAGAATTTGTATGGAAACAATTTATGGTATACACAGAACAGGCTTAATAAATATAGCTATTGTTGCAGCAATGGCTGCGATTTTAACAATATTTGGTTCATTATTTAGAACAAGCTATTCATTAAGTTCTTTTGTAGATAAATTAGGTGATACATTTGAAATTTCTGTATATTTAAAACAAAAAACAGATCCTGTACACACTGCAACAAGAATAAAAGACTTAGACCACGTTAAACGTGTAACAATAAAAACAAAAGAAGAAGCTTGGGAAGAAATGAACAAAGATATAGATGTATCTGGCTTAGAAAACCCACTTCCTGATACAGTACACGTAACAGTAGATGATACAAAAAACATTGTAGCAGTTTGCGAAAGTATAAAAACAATTCCTGGAATTGAAAATATTTCATACGCACAAGAAATGGCGAAGAAATTACAAACAATCACTAATGTATTTAATACCGTTACTGTTCTTGTATTAATTGCGGTTGCGATGCTAACAATTATCATTATAAATTGTACAATACAACTTGTAATTCAATCGAGAAAAGATGAAATCGAAATTATGCGCTTAATGGGGGTAAGCAATTGGTATATTAAAATCCCACTTATATTGCAAGGTGCAATTTATGGCTTCTTAGGTGCAATGATTTCGCTAATTCCATTAAACACAGTTCAAAATGGTTTAATAAAACTGCACGAATTTTTAAATATTCCACCAATGGAAATTGCAATGAACATAGTTGTATTTATACTATTTGCAATAGCAATATTCTTTAGCGCAAGTGGTAGTTTATTATCAATAAAGAAACACTTACAAGTTTAATAAAAAGGCTCTCAATAAGAGAGCCTTTTAAATTTTAAAAACCTAATTTTCTATTGCCTGCATTTTCTGATAAATAATCAGTTCTATCTGGTTTTTCTTCAGTAGTTTCTTTTATAGCTTTTTCAAAATCTTCAAAGGCAATATCTGCACGGTCTCTATTTAAAGCATTAAGTGCTGCTTGCTTAGAAATATTACAAATAGAACTATTTGAAAAGCCTTTTAGAAGTTTTGCTATTTCTAAAATTTCTTCATCAGAATGCATTAATTGTTGACCTTTTTTATAAGAAGAAAGATTTTTCTTAACTAATGCTTGAATAGATTCTACGTCAGGAATATCAACTAAAGTTTTCATATCAAATCTTCTACGAATAGCAGGGTCTAAAAGATTAACTTTATTTGTAGCACCAATAAGAATTACATTAGCATTTTTTACTTTATCAATTTCTTGTAAAAGAGTACCAACCTGTTTCAAGTCTTCATTTTCTGTTCTTGAAGAACGGTCAAAAGCCATAGTATCAATTTCATCCATAAACAACATAATAGGTTTATCAGATTTTTTTGATAATTCAGTAACTTGCTCAAAAGCTTCCTTAATATTCTTAGAAGTCAAGTTGATATAATGAGAACCTGCTTTACTTATATTCAACATATACAAAGGAGTTTGAACTTCTTGGGAAAGTGCTTGAGTAATATATGTTTTACCACAACCAGGAGGGCCATATAATAAAATTGCTTTAGGCATTGTTTTACCATACTCTTCAAAATCCAATTGAGCTTGCTCTGGGTTAACAATATATTGAATAATTCCATCAGATAATTCTTGTTTTAACTGTGCCATACCAGCAACATCGCAAAAACCTTTTGGAGTATTTGGTCCATTATGGAAGATTTCCAAGAAAGATTTTGGATTGGTTTTATCAAGCTGAGATTGTGTAGAAGGCTTATCTACTGAAGTATCATCAGTTGTTTCAGGTTTTTCTGACGATCCTTGAGGTTTTTGTGCATTATTTTTAGATTCAGTTTCTTTATTAGAAGGTTGAACATCAACAGGTTCAGGATCTTATAATGTTTTTCCATAGAATTGATTAATATTTCTTGTTTGTTGACACCAATCTTGTATTTTTTCACAAACAGATTTACGCCAATCTTCTTTTGGATATTTTTTAATAGCTAATTGATGTTGGTAATGTAAAAATTCCTTATCTGAAAAATCAGTTTCTGGGAAAGTATCTACTACATAAGCACAAAGTGCTTCTTTAGAAGATAAAAATATATCAACATAATCATGAAATTTATGTGATAATTTCTCATCTTTTACCATCTTCTTTTCACAAATACGAATACTATCTTCTAAAGTATTACAATGCCATTGAAGATTTAAAAGAGTATTACCCCATTCTTTATCTTCATTATCTCTGTAGTTTATTAACTTTAATCGTAATTCATCATTTGCCTTTTTATCATAACCAAAAGATGGTGATTTATATGTATTTAAATTATTATTTATATTCGAAATTTTCAAAATAACATTCCTTCTTGATTGTATTAAAACAGGGCAAAATTTTTTTTGCTACCATGCTTGAATAAATTAGTATATTTATGTTAATATTATTAAAGCTAAGGAAAAGTGGCCGAGTAGGTTTAAGGCGGCACCCTGCTAAGGTGTTGTGTGGAGTAATCTGCACCGTGGGTTCGAATCCCACCTCCTCCGATTTTTTAAGAGCTATTTTAATAGCTCTTTTTTAGTGGGATAAGAACCCAGCAAAGCAAAGCTTTGTATTGGTTCGAGCGACCTGTGAGCAGAGTGCGAAGACTTGATTACGAAATAATCGAAGATTATGTAGTAATCAATCGAAGGCACG